>CAZIKJ010000075.1:0-1721 GCA_964539685.1 uncultured Pelistega sp. | reverse complement strand
CCCTATTGGTTTTATTGATGACTACCCTATTGGCAGGTTGTGGTTATAACCAAATTCAAACCTTGGATGAGAGTGTGAAGGCCGCTTGGTCTGAGACTCTAAATCAATACCAACGTCGTGCTGACTTGGTACCACAAATTGTGGCTAGCGTGAATGCTTATATGGTGCATGAGCGTGAAGTGATGACCGAGGTGGCGAATGCACGCGCACGTGTTGGCTCCTTGCAACTTTCGGCCGACAAAATCCCAACTGAAGCGGAGTTAGCGCAATTCCAAGCGGCACAGAGTCAGATGACATCAGCCTTATCACGCCTATTAGCGGTCTCAGAGAACTATCCGCAACTGAAAGCTGACGCCGTATTCCGTGATTTGAACGTACAACTTGAAGGCACGGAGAACCGTATTGCCACAGCCCGCGGTCGTTATATCAAGGAAGTTCAATCATATAATACGTTTATTCGTCAATTCCCAACCTTGATTACGGCCTTTATCTTTGGCTACGATGTGAAGCCTAACTTCGGCGTCGATAATCAAGCAGAAATTATGCGTGCACCGACCGTACAGTTCGATATTAATCGCCCTGCTACAGCGCCAGCGGCACCTGCACCTGCGCCTGCACCTGCGCCGGCACAGTAATGTTGACACAAGGTCGCAGTCGCTTAAAGCGGCAGAACGCAGAGGTATCCACTAGGTGCTTTGTCGCGAGTTTGCCTGCTAAGTGCCAAGCCAGTGCGGCAGATGCTAAGGCTTCTCTGGTGAAGCCTCTAGCAGAGCGACGCTCAAGCTTATGGATGTTAGGGCTTATCGTTAGCCTCAGTATCTATTTGCTCAGTAGCTTTGCGCAAGCACAGACACGTTCACCGACCGCCATTCCTGGCCCAGGACCCGCGGCGACCGTGACCTCAGATAGTGCGGCCTCAGGTTCAGTCGTCCCCCCTACACATACCCCATCTCGCTCGAGTGCTGGGGCTACTACGGATACGAGTGAGACTGCGACGAGCAATGGCGAAGTCGCCGTGCCACGCTTGACCGCGCGAGTCATGGACTTAACAGGGACTTTCAGTCCCAGTGAGCAAGCGCAACTCGAGACTAAACTCAAAACCTTAGAAGATGAAAAAGGCGCACAAGTTTTCGTCCTAATGGTGCCGACGGTGCAGCCTGATACGGTAGAAACTTATGCCCGCCGCGTCTTTGATCAATGGAAAATTGGTCGCCAAAAAGTCGATGATGGAATACTTTACTTAATTGCGAAGAACGACCGTCGTCAGCGTATTGAAGTAGGCTACGGACTTGAAGGCGCTATTCCCGATATTCTGGCCTCACGCATCTTAAACGATATCGTAGCACCACACTTTCAACGCAATGATTACGTCACCGGCATTAATCGTGGTGTTGACAGCATGATTAGCCTGATTAATAAAGAGGTTCTCCCTGAAGTGAAGAAACCCACTGATGCGGATATGGCCGATGATGATATCGTTATCTTCCTTATGATGCTCCTATTTGGCGTCTTGGTGGCGGTCATCGCCCATCCACTGCTTGGTGGCTTTATTGTTGCTCAAGCCGGGATGGGTTTGGTTAGTCCCGTCATGTTTGCCTTTATCGGTGCGTTTATCGTCTTTATCGTCGGCACGATTTTACGTCGCGTATTCCGTGAGCCCTTAAGTCAAGTCAGCAAGAATACTCGCTCTACCTCTGCTCAACGCTCACGCGGTCGTAATC
>CAZIKJ010000074.1:0-1720 GCA_964539685.1 uncultured Pelistega sp. | reverse complement strand
GGTTTCTAACATGTTCCTGGTCTCCTAGGAATATTGCTTTTATTTTAGATTTATACTTTGCTTGTACTCTTGCTAACGACAGATCACTTTAGACAGGTCTTTCCTTGCTACGCTTCATCTTGAGTAAAATCCTCAGGGAATTTCTTCAGCGCCGACAGAACAGGGAAGGGTGTCATGCCGCCTAAGGCACATAAGGAGCCGTCAATCATGGTGTGACATAAATCTTCCAATAACGCTAGATTCTCTTGGGGTTGAATCCCTTGGCGCACCTTGCTAATGGTTTCGACCCCACGCTTAGAACCAATCCGACAGGGGGTACACTTGCCACAGGACTCAACAGCGCAGAACTGCATGGCATACTCTGCCATCTGGGCCATATCGGTGTTTTCGCCGAAAGCCACGATGCCTCCATGACCTATCATGGCACTTATCTGTGCATACGCCTCATAGTCCAAGGGGATGTCCCATTCCTGTTCAGAGAGATAAGCGCCTAAGGGACCACCGACTTGTACGGCTTTTAAGGTTTGGCCGTCATCACTACCACCACCGTAATCGTAGAGTAGTTCCTTTAAGCTTATACCAAATGCTTTTTCTACGAGACCACCATATTTGATATTACCTGTTAGCTGGAAGGCTAAGGTACCATAGGACTTGCCTTGGCCAAAGTCTTTGTAAAAGTCGGCGCCTTTTGCAAGAATAAGTGGGATTGAAGCGAGAGTCACAACGTTATTCACCACGGTCGGCATGCCCATAAAGCCTTTAATCGCGGGGAGAGGCGGTTTGTAGCGAATCACACCTCGTTTACCCTCAAGGCTTTCTAATAATGATGTTTCTTCACCACAGATATAGGCACCTGCGCCTTTTCTCACTTCTAGGTGAAAGTCATGCTTTGAGCCTAAAATATTATTCCCTAGGTAATACTGATCGGTCGCTATCGCGATGGCTTTTTCCAACATCGCAATTGCGTGAGGGTACTCTGAGCGCACATAGATATAACCTCGGCTAGCATTCACCGCTAGGCCAGCGATAATCATGCCTTCGATGAGAGAGAAAGGATCGCCTTCCATCAGGATGCGGTCAGAGAAGGTGCCTGAGTCGCCCTCATCGGCATTGGCCACAATGTACTTTTGCTCGGCTGCGGCTTGTTGCACGGTCTTCCATTTGATGCCCGTTGGGAATGCCGCACCGCCTCGTCCGCGTAGGCCAGACTGGGTGACGGTATCGATGATGTCGTCGCCTTGCATATTCAGAGCATTCTTTAAGCCTTGCCAGCCGCCATGCTCAGCATAGTCTTGGCTATTCAAGGGATCGATAATACCCACGCGTTGGAAGGTTAAGCGTTCTTGGTTTTTGAGATAGGGAATTTCATCGACTAGGCCTTGGCATAAGGGGTGTTGCCTGCCTTGATGTGTAGCTTGCAACCAGCCTGATTCGAATAAGCTGGGTAGGTCTTCAAGAGCAACGGGACCATAGCCGATACGACCTTGAGCAGTTTCCACTTCAATGAATGGCTCGAGCCATAAGAGCCCTCGACTGCCTGTGCGAATAATCTGAAGATCCGTATTGTTCGCCTTGGCTATCGTTTGGATGGGTGTGACTAAGTCATCAGCGCCTACTGCGATGGCGGCGGAATCCATGGGGATATACATCTTCATACTTTGCATGTTACGACTCCTTTAACCTTAGTCTTGAGCTTATCGAGAGTGAGGCGTGCATGCAC
>CAZIKJ010000073.1:0-3749 GCA_964539685.1 uncultured Pelistega sp. | reverse complement strand
GTGCTAAGCTAGCAGAGCAGTGGGGTTATGATGAGGTGAACCTGAATTGTGGTTGCCCTTCGGAACGTGTACAAAAAGGCGCTTTCGGTGCATTTTTGATGGCCGAGGCGGACTTAGTTGCGGATTGCATCAAAGCTATGCAAGATACGGTAAGTATACCTGTTACAGTCAAGCATCGACTAGGCATAGATTATGATGAGTCGTATACATTCGTACATGATTTTGTAGCGAAAATTTATGCCACAGGTTGTCGGGTATTTATCGCCCATGCGCGCAATGCGGTACTCAAAGGCCTCTCACCCAAGGATAATCGTGCTATTCCGCCGCTGCGTTATGAAGTGGTCGCGCAGCTCAAGCGCGACTTCCCAGACGCTTTATTTATTTTAAATGGTGGCTTAAGCACGCAAGAGGCAATGGTTGAGCAAAGTCAGCAATTTGATGGCATTATGGTGGGACGTCTGGCATGGCATGAGCCGTATATGTTGCGCGATATCAGTCAATATTTATGGCCCGACAGTGCAGTCGCGAGCAATGCACAAATTGCTCAAGCAATGAGCAATTATGCAGAGTATGCCATGCAGCAAGGTGCACCATTGCGAGCAGTGATTAAGCCTATGTTAGGTTTGATGAATGGGCAAAAGGGGGCGCGCCACTTCCGCCGCTTACTCTCTGATCCTAAGCGCTTATCAGAGCAGGATGTGGGCTTAATTGAAGAGGCGTTTGCGCCTTTTATATAAGGCTTATATTTAAATTTACCTCGCTTATAAGGTTTACTTTGCTTGAGTAACTTCACCTAATATGCTTGTGTTGAAATTAATGTGGATTTGCAGCCTCAGTCTTTTAATTTTTCCTGTCAAGCGCTATTTGTTATTGTTGCCTTATTGCAAATTTACAAATTTTTTTGCTAGCCATGAAGCCATTTTAAGTTCTATATAAGTCGCCTGTTTTCCCTTAGATTGAATGCTTTTCGTATAAATTTTAAGAGTAATATTAGGGTTATGGCTGATAGATTTGCGTATTGTTTTTTATCTTGTGGTACTATATATTGTGGTGTATTCCCACAACAATACTAAATATAGGCTTTAACAAAAACCTATATTTAGTCCTGTAAACATTAATTTGGACTATGCCGATGAACACTCAACTGTTAGTGACTAAGCGTAGTGGCGTTAAAGAGCCGCTGAACTTAGATAAGATCCATCGCGTCGTCACTTGGGCAGCTGAGGGTTTGGATAATGTCTCGGTGTCTCAGGTTGAACTACGCTCTCAGATTCAGTTTTATGATGGAATTCGTACTGAAGATATTCATGAAACCATTATTAAAGCAGCGGCAGACTTAATCTCGCAAAACTCGCCAGATTATCAGTTTCTTTCTGCTCGCTTAGCGATCTTCCATCTACGCAAAAAAGCCTTCGGTCAATTTGACCCACCTCGTTTATACGATCAGGTTAAGCGTATGGTTGAGATGGGTAAGTACGATGCGCATATCTTAGAAGACTATACCGAGCAAGAGCTTAATGAGCTAGACGGTATTCTAGACCATTCACGTGATATGACTTTCTCGTACGCTGCGGTCAAGCAGTTGGAAGGTAAATACTTAGTCCAGAACCGTGTGACCAACGAAATCTATGAGAGTCCACAGTTTCTCTACATCATGGTAGCGGCGTGTTTATTCTCTAAATATCCGAAAGCCACGCGTCTTGATTATGTTAAGCGCTTCTATGATGCGGTATCAACATTTAAAATTTCTTTACCGACGCCCATTATGTCTGGCGTTCGTACACCGACGCGCCAATTTAGTTCATGCGTATTGATTGATTGTGGTGATAGTTTAGATTCGATTAATGCCACCAGTGCAGCGATTGTGCGTTATGTGTCGCAGCGCGCAGGTATCGGTGTCAATGCGGGCCGTATTCGCGCGGTGGGTAGTCCTATTCGCGGTGGTGAAGCACAGCATACTGGTTGTATTCCTTTCTACAAACACTTCCAGACAGCGGTTAAGTGCTGCTCGCAAGGTGGAGTGCGAGGTGGTGCAGCGACTCTGTTCTATCCAATTTGGCACTTAGAAGTTGAGTCATTATTGGTATTGCGTAATAACCGCGGTGTAGAAGAAAATCGTGTACGTCATATGGACTATGGTGTACAGATTAATCATCTCATGTATCAACGACTCATCAAGAACGGTGAGATTACACTTTTCTCACCTTCGGATGTACCTGGTCTTTATGATGCCTTCTTTGAAGATCAAGACTTATTCGAGAAGCTCTACGAACAATATGAAGCCGATGCAAGTATTCGTAAGCGTGTCGTTAAAGCGGTTGATTTGTTCTCTTTAGTCATGCAAGAGCGTGCAGGTACAGGCCGTATTTACGTTCAGAACGTTGACCATTGCAATACGCATAGTGCTTTTGATCCTAAAGTAGCGCCAATCCGTCAAAGTAATCTCTGCTTAGAGATTACGCTACCGACTAAGCCACTTGAAGATATTAATGATGAGAATGGCGAAATTGCGCTTTGCACATTGTCGGCATTTAACCTAGGTACGCTTGAAAACTTATCTGAGCTAGAAGACCTAGCTGATTTAGTGGTTCGTGCATTGGATGCTTTATTGGATTATCAAGATTATCCAATCAAGGCGGCTTATATCAGTAGCATGAACCGTCGTTCGCTTGGCGTGGGCGTGATTAATTATGCGTACTTCTTGGCTAAGAACGGCGCTAAGTATTCGGATGGCAGCGGTAATGCCTTAACCCACCGCGTATTTGAAGCCATTCAATACTACTTGCTTAAAGCTTCGATGAATTTGGCTAAGGAATATGGTCCTTGTTTAGCGTTTAACGAAACCACTTACGCCAAAGGAATCTTGCCAATTGATACGTATAAAGATTCTTTGGATGCGATTTGCCAAGAGCCCTTACACTTAGATTGGGAAACTTTACGTGCTGAAATCTTAGAGCATGGTTTACGTAACTCAACCTTAACCGCCTTAATGCCATCAGAGACATCCAGCCAAATTTCTAATGCGACTAATGGGATTGAACCACCTCGTGGTTTGGTCACTGTTAAGGCATCGAAAGACGGTATTCTTAAACAGGTGGTCCCTGAGTATGAGCGCCTCAAGGGTAAGTACGAGCTATTGTGGAATATGCCGAGTAATGACGGTTATCTACAACTGGTGGGTATCATGCAGAAATTCGTTGATCAATCTATTTCTGCTAATACGAATTATGATCCTGCTCGTTTTGAAGGCGGCCGTGTGCCAATGAAGCAACTTCTTAAGGATTTATTGACCGCTTATAAGTATGGTGTAAAAACACTTTACTACCATAATACGCGTGATGGTTCATCAGATGAAGCCCAGCTTGATGGTGCTGCTGACGATTGCGAAAGCGGCGCATGTAAGATTTAAGTTTGATACAGGCTTTAATGATCATGCAGATTAGCGGTCGCAATGAAAAGCTCATTGTCACCGCTAAATTTTTCTAGGCTAGCTGATATTGATCCGTCTTGCGTGATCATGCCCCACCTTAGAATAAGCGAAAGCTACTACCATGTCGTTGGATGCTTAGGGTCTCTCGCCACAAATAATGCTTGAGCTTGTATGATAAGGACTGAGCCTAGTGCTTTGAGCAACGCAGTAACAGCGATTACAAACGAGCAGACAGAACTGCGCACAAAAACTCGGCATTCATGCGGTATTCATGATGTCAACTAGGTATTTTGATTGGATTTTTAATAAATTTTAATAC
>CAZIKJ010000072.1:0-1526 GCA_964539685.1 uncultured Pelistega sp. | reverse complement strand
GAATATAACCTTGTAATTTGATTTCATTATCAATATTTTGCGAGAAAGCCAAATATATCGTAATAATGCAACCAATAATTGCCAAGATTGGACCTGACATTAAAATCCACGGCCAAGGTTCCTTATACCAAGGGTTAGGATATTTATCTAAATCTCTTTCAGCTTTAGTGGACATATTACTCCCTCACTTCCTTATTTAGGCGCATAGAAACTATTCGATTCTGATGCTTCTAATGCACCATGGTCTTTCGATTGACCTTTGGCCCAAACATCAATCTTATAACTTTCACCAGGCTTAACATCGTCCATAGGTACACGGATAACCATAGGTACCCATTGATTAGCAAATGGCTCAACGTGAATGGTATTACTAACGCCATCATTCGTATAAACCTGTGCATTCTGCATATTGTCGCCTGTTGCACTGATTTCAAATGTTTCCGCGTTCTCTGTCATATTAATCACTTGAACACGATATACGTTCTCAATCAAGCCACCAGGAATTTCGCGACCTAACAGACCACGATCACGCACCACATCAATATCGAGAGTTGAACGTAAGCTCAGTGAAGTAACTAAGCCAATGATAAAAATACATAATAACGCAATATACACAAACACGCGTGGGCGGAATAGGCGCTTACGTACCTGTTGGTTATTCAAGCCATTGAGCATGCCATACTCAGAGGTATAGCGAATTAATCCTCGTGGATAATTCATCTTATCCATCACATCATCACAAGCATCAATACAGGCACCACAGCCGATACACATATACTGCAGCCCATTACGGATATCAATCCCTGTTGGACAGACCTGTACACAAATTGTACAGTCAATACAATCACCGAGACCCTCAGCCTTATAGTCTGCTTTCTTAGAACGCTTACCACGAGGTTCACCACGAATTTTGTCGTAAGTTACAACGAAGGTATCTTGGTCCACCATGACACTCTGGAAGCGAGCATATGGGCACATATATTTACAGACGTTCTCACGGAGTACACCTGCCATCAAGTAGGTCATAAAACCGTAGAAGAACATCCAAAACCATTGAGCAAGACTTAAATCACCTTGGAACACTTGGCCAAGTAACTCACGAATTGGCGCAAAATAGCCAATAAAGGTAAAGCCTGTCCACAAGGCAAGTACAATCCACAAGAACTGTTTAGTCGATTTGAGACGGATTTTTTTCGCACTCCATGGTGACTCATCAAGTCGGATACGTTGAACTCGGTCACCCTCAACCATGCGCTCAATCCACATAAAGATTTCGGTATATACCGTTTGAGGACAGGCATAACCGCAGAATAAGCGCCCAGCTAAGGCAGTAAATAAAAATAGACCATAGGCCGATACAATTAAGATAATCGCTAGATAGAAGATATCTTGTGGCCATAAGACCAAGCCGAAAATATAGAATTTACGTGCGCCTAAATCGAATAAAAAGGCCTGACGATCATTCCACTGTAGCCATGGCAATAAATAATAAATAACTTGCGTAAATATAACCAAATAAATACGCC
>CAZIKJ010000071.1:0-2094 GCA_964539685.1 uncultured Pelistega sp. | reverse complement strand
GTGTATTGATTATCGAAGCTTTAGCGCAAGCGGCTGCCATTTTTTCATTTACTGATGTTGACGGTAATGCCACCTTAAATAGTGAAACCACTGCATACTATTTGGTGGGAGTTGATGATGCCCGTTTCCGTCAGCCTGTAGTTCCAGGGGATCAACTTCGTCTAGAAGTCACTGCTCTGCGTATTAGTCGCGTGATGTGTAAGTATGATGCTAAGGCTGTGGTTGACGGAAAAGTCGTTGCTGAAGCAAAAATTATGTGTGCAATTCGTCAAATAGGTGAGTAATGTCTAAAATTCATAGTACAGCAATTATCCATGAAGGCGCCCAGTTACATGAGTCAGTTGAGGTTGGTGCGTATTCGATTGTTCATGCGAAGGTCAAAATTGGTGCTGGTACTAAAGTTGGCGAACATTGCGTGATTGATGGCAATACAACGATTGGTGAAAATAACGTTTTTTATCGTTTTTGTTCAATTGGCGGTATTCCACAAGATAAGAAATACAAGAATGAGGAAACCTTTCTTGAAATTGGTAATGACAACACCTTCCGTGAGTTTGTTACGGTTAACACAGGCACGGTCCAAGATGTCGGTATCACTCGTATCGGAGATGATAACTGGATTATGGCTTATACCCATATTGCTCATGATTGTCAGATCGGCAGCCACGTCATTATTGCAAACACAGTGCAATTAGCAGGTCATGTTCATATTGGTGATTGGGCAATTATTGGTGGTATGTCGGCCGCACATCAATTTATTCATATCGGTGCGCACTCTATGACTGGTGGTATGAGTTCGATTCGTCAAGATATTCCGCCATACGTCTTGGGAGCAGGTCAGCCCTACCATAGCGCAGGTATTAACTCGGAAGGCTTAAAACGTCGTGGTTATACGCCAGAGCAAATCTCAGCTTTACGTGAAGCCTATAAAATTATCTATTTGCGCAATTTAAATCGCGAAGATGCGCTTAAAGAAATTTATACTCTCCAGTCTCAGACTCCAGAAGCCAAAGAGGCCCTACAATTACTGATTGATTTCTTAGAGTCTTCAGGTCGTGGTATTGCACGCAAATAATAGCTAAATTATTCCTATGAGTCGTACTATTGCCATTGTTGCCGGTGAACCCTCAGGTGATTTACTTGCTTCTCGTATTATTCAGGGAGTTCAAGTGAAGGCACCTGATGCCGTGTTTACCGGTATCGGTGGTAGTAATATGGCGGCTACGGGTATGCAGATTCAATATCCAATGGATGCCTTAACAGTGTTTGGGTATGTTGATGCCTTAAAGTCTTTGCCAAGCTTGATTCGTACCTATAAAGGGCTTCAGAAGAATTTATTGCAACAAAGACCTGATGTCTTTGTCGGTGTTGATGCACCAGATTTCAATCTACGACTTGAACATACACTGAAAGCTGCTGGTATACCTACGGTGCACTTTGTAGGTCCTTCAATTTGGGCATGGCGTTATGAGCGCATTCACAAAATTCGTGAAGCAGTTTCGCATATGCTGGTCTTGTTTCCTTTCGAGACTGAAATATATGAGAAAGAAGGGGTCCCAGTGACATTTGTGGGACATCCCTTGGCAGCGCAAATTCCGATGGATCCTGATCCAGTCATTGCACGTGAAAGTTTGGGTTTGCCTCAAGATGTGCCTTTATTGGCGATTTTACCAGGCAGTAGACGATCAGAAATTCAGTTATTAGCCGAACCATTTTTGCAGACTGCTCAAAAATTATCCCTACATAATCCCCAATTGCATTTTGCGGTTCCTATTGTGAATCAGAAGCGTCGTGAAGAATTCAATGCGATTGCGTCTAAATACTCAATTGCAAATTTACATGTATTCGAGGCGAAAGTATCCAAATCGCCTATCTCTTGGGATATCTTACAAGCCTGTGATGCTGCGCTGGTTGCGAGTGGCACGGCGACTTTGGAAACGGCTTTATTTAAACGTCCAATGGTGATCTCTTATAAATTAAGCCCGATGATGAAACGTTTGATGGAGTGGAAGTCGGGTCAAGCTAAACCTTATGTTCCTTGGGTAGGATTGCCGAATGTCTTGCTTAAAGAGTTTGCGGTTCCTGAATTATTAC
>CAZIKJ010000070.1:0-15578 GCA_964539685.1 uncultured Pelistega sp. | reverse complement strand
AAATTAGATCCCGGCATTAGCGAAGCGAGCAAAGCCATGGGCGCAACACCACGACGGACGGTGCTATGGGCCTTATTGCCAGAGTCCTTAACGGGAATTATTAGTGCGATTGTGGTGACCGCCATTGCCTTGGTTGGCTATACGGCAATGTCGGGTGTGATTGGTGGCGGTGGTTTGGGCGATATTGCAATTCGCTTCGGCTATCAGCGCTATCAAAGTGATGTTATGATTATTACCGTTCTTATTCTGATCGTGCTAGTGCAGCTGATTCAGATGTTCGGTGATTATTTAGTGGCTAAATTTACTCGTAAATAGATTTTTTCTTGGAGCTTATTATGAAATTAAAACAAGTTTTTGGCGCTTTTGCCTTAGCCGCAGGTGTTTTTGCTTTGAGCACATCCGCTCAAGCGCAAACTAAATTAAGCATTGCAGCGACACCAGTGCCGCATGCGGAGATTTTAGAGTTTGTGAAGCCAACATTGGCGAAAGAGGGCGTGGATTTGGATATTAAAGTCTTCACTGACTATGTTCAACCTAACCAACAAGTGGCTGATAAAGCCATTGATGCTAACTTCTTCCAACATAAACCTTACTTAGATAGCTTTAATAAAGAGCACCGCACGGATTTAGTACATGTGGGTTTTGTACATGTTGAGCCGTTTGGTGCCTATTCTAAGAAAATCAAGAATGTCGCTGATCTTCCTGAAGGTGCAACTATTGCCATCCCTAACGACCCATCAAATGGCGCGCGTGCTTTATTATTAATTGAAAAGCAAGGCCTGCTAAAACTAAAAGATCCTACCGATCTATTAGCTACAGCGCGTGATGTGGTCGAAAATCCTAAAAAATTCAAATTCAAAGAATTGGAAGCGGCAACTCTACCGCGCGTATTGGACGATGTAGACTTAGCCTTGATTAACTCCAACTATGCTTTAGAAGCGGGTTTAAATCCAGTTGAGGATGCATTGTTTATTGAAGATGCGAACTCTCCATATGCTAACGGCGTAGCGACCATTCCGGAGAAAGCGGAATCAGCTCCTGTTAAGGCCTTAATCAAAGCCTTGCAAACAGAAGAAGTGAAAAAATTCATTGCGGATAAATACAAAGGTGCCGTGGTACCAGCGTTCTAATCTTATGTAATTGCTTATTGCAACATAATGCATAAATTGGCTAGTCTGTCTTATGATGGACTAGCCAATTTTATCAGAGCTCGTTGTAAACCCCTGTCGATCAAGCAGGGGAGGATCTCAAGAGGAAAAAAGATGCAAATTGAACGCTTAGATCATTTTGTACTTACCGTACAGGATTTGCAGAAAACCTTAGCATTTTATGTGGATGTATTAGGTATGCAGGCGATTACGTTTGGGCAAGGACGACATGCTTTGCAATATGGCCAACAGAAAATCAATCTGCATATTAAGGGTCAGGAATTTGAGCCCAAGGCACAGCAGGTCATGTGTGGGAGTGCAGATTTATGCTTTATTACCAGCACGCCATTAGAGCAGGTTGAACAAGAGTTAAAGCAAGCGGGACTTGATATCCTTGAAGGGCCTGTGCAGAGAACAGGTGCTATAGGGCCAATTACTTCGCTGTATGTGCGCGACCCCGATGGCAATTTGATTGAGATTAGTCAGTATTAATTATCCGCAGATGATGTTAGTGATAAGCATCATGCTGTGAAACCGTATTTATTCATTGGTAGAGCTTGCTACCAACTTGTCGAGCGTCAGCAGTGCGTGGTAGAGGTGTATTAATCAGTCAATGACAGTACTTACGACAACGCAAATCAATCTGCATAGCCCCCTATAGTAATAGGGGGTAGCGCTTAATTTAGGCCTTCTTTACAAATTCGGATTTCAGGTCCATATGGCTGCCATCAATCTTACAGGCAATATTATGATCGCCTTCTTGTAGGCGTATGCTTTTGACTTTGGTGCCTTGTTTGATAACCATTGAGCTGCCTTTTACTTTAAGGTCTTTAATCAAGACCACGCTATCACCATCGACTAGAGGGGTACCATGGGCATCATTGATGCTTAAAGTTTCTTCGGCTTCGGTAGCATCTTGTTCAAGCCACTCATGTGCACACTCGGGGCAAACAAACTGAGTACCATCATGGTAAGTGAGTTCTGATTGGCATTGTGGGCAGGCTGGGTAAGTCATAATAGGCTCCATAATAAAACCCAAAAGCTCAACATAATCAGTTTTACTTTTGGGTATTACATTAACGTGTGAATAGGGTTCTGGTGGTTTATTACGCTAACACAGTCGCTTGATGTATAAGCTTAATGCTGATGAGCGCAGAATACTATTCATTCAGTATTTACTTGTTTCTCAGACCTAAATTATCAAGCGTTAAGGTTAGCTTAATTTAAGCATGCACCATAAATAATTATTTCACACTCTCGAATACAGAACATTATAGCCTGAATTAACGATAGCGGTTATAACGGGCATTATTATAGCTGCGGTTATATGCACCCTTGCCACGATAGCTGCGGTCGCCTTTACGCTTATAGCTAGAGCGACGATCATCATAACGGCGGTCATTATATCGACGATCATCGTTACGATATATTTGGTTGCCTAATAAGCCACCAATCGCAGCACCACCCACGGTGACCAAGGGATCAGCATCAGATACGGCGGCGCCAGCAAGTCCACCTAGGCCAGCGCCAACGACAGTGGCATTATCACGTGCGCTATTATGGGCACAGCCAGCAAAAACCAGGGCAGATATAGAAATAAGACCGATACGTGTAATTTTTGTGATGTTCATGGCAGCGCTCCTAATAAAATACGCTTTTGGATAAATAACAATATTTCTCAGGGATATCATCGTAAGAATCGTTTGAAATAGCTGTTAGCGATTGGCAAGAGTTGTTTCGGAGTTTGTCTTTTAAGCTGCGTTTGAAAAGATTTGAAGCAATTGCCTAGGCAGTTTTCTTCTTGGCTAGCTTTTTAAGGTATTTAAAAGTACACTTTACTGGCATCTTTAACTATCAAGGAGTGCCGATTGGAGGCCATAAGACAAGTTCAGCAATGGTTTATGCAGGCCGATATCTATTTGCTGGTGGCTTTAGCTGCGCTGTTGATTTGCTTGGTCTGGATAATGTTGCAGTCACGCCATAAGGGGCGCTTATTCACTAAGATTGCGGTCTTAGAAGAGCGCTTAGCTGACAAGCAAGAGGATGAATTGCATCTACAGGCGCGGTATAGTGAATTGCAAGATAATTATGCGCGACTCGATGAGAAAAGTGATGAGTTAGAGCAACGCTATGCGGCTTTAAATGCGAGCTATTCATTTGTGCGCCAACAGCTTGATGAGCAACAAGCGCAATTATATGAGGCTCAGGATAATGAGCGTAATTTGCGTGAGCAATTAAGTGATCTAGGTCAAGATAATCTGCGTCTAAGTCTGCAAACCAGTCAGAAAGCGCAACAGTTAGACGAGATGAAAGCGCAATTTGATCTGTCACGCCAACAGCTGAGTGCTGAGTTTGAAAGTTTAGCCAATCGCATTATGCAAGAGAAGGTCCAGCTTTTTAGCCAAGATAATCAGCAGCAGATGGGGCAATTGATGCAGCCCTTAAAGGAGCAGCTGGAGGGCTTCCAACGGCGCGTGAATGAGGTTCACGATCAATCACGAGAAGGGCAGCAGATGCTAAAGCAACATATTCAGCATGTAATGGATATGGGTATTAAGATGAGTAGTGAGGCACAGTCCTTGGCGCGAGCACTGAAAGGCGATAAGAAAATTCTCGGCAATTGGGGTGAGATGCAATTAGAGCTAGCCTTAGAGCAGGCGGGGTTACTACGCGACCAACACTATTATGTACAAGCGTCGTATAAAGATGAGCAAGGAAAGTTGTATCTGCCCGATGTGGTGTTGGTATTGCCTGAAGATAAGCATCTGATTATCGATAGTAAAGTGTCTTTAAATGCCTACCAAGAGGCGCAAAGCCAAGCCGATCCTAGTCTGGTGCAGAATTATCTACAGCAACATATTAAGGCCGTGCGCCAACATATCCATGATTTAGCGAGTAAAGACTATAGTCGTCTGGTGGGTTTAAATTCTCCGGGTTTTGTCTTTATGTTTATGCCACTTGAGGCGGCTTATATTGAGGCCCTTAAGCAAGACCCCAAACTCTTCCAGGAAGCCTATAGTAAGGGAATTGTGCTAGTTTCTCACACCACCTTAATGCCAACTTTGCGTACGATTGCTTATTTATGGATGATGTCTACGAGCAATCAGCAGGCTTTGGCTCTAGGGGACCGGGCGCTGGAGATTTATAACCAAGTGGCCAGAGTGGCCGAGCACCTGAGCAAGTTGGGTAATACCTTAAATACGGCAAGCAAACAATACAATAGCACGGTGACGAGTTTTGCCGGTCAACAAGGCTTGACGAGCAAGGTGGAGCGCTTTAGAGAGCTATCGGCTAAAACCAGTAAGGATTTACAAGTGCCCAGGGATCTTGAGTTGCATTGTCAAACAGAGCGACTTCAAGGATTGAGTAATGGCGAGGGAGAGCCATTTCGGTAAGCTATTGCGCGATCTAAGAGCTTGATTCTAGTCACTCCACGCCTCGCCTCGCTATCTGAGGCCTTACGTCAGGACAGGTGGCTGTCAAGTGAGGATGCGATGGACTGTATAAGGTCGATTAGTCTTCAGCCCGGACCAGTGGCTAGCAAGTGAAGATATGATAGATTGTATAAGGCCAATTAGCCTAAAATTGGGATAAGTAAAGCCAAGAATCTAAGGGATTCCCTGCACGGTGGAGTTAAGGACTATTCGCTATAATTTCTTGAGCATTAAATAATGAATAAGTTGATGATTACAGCAGGCTAACTATAAGGCGGGTCGCTTATGAGGACGCCCAGGGAGATTTTAGATGTCGTTCGATTCGGTTAATACCGCTCAAGAAAAGCACGCTAACTTTGCATGGCGGGTCCCACCTTATTACAATATTGGTGTCGATGTCTGCGATAAGTGGGCTGATGGGAGCGGTCGTATAGCGCTGATTGATGAGAAGTCACCCGATACTATTCAAACCTATACTTTTGATGACTTAAAACAAAAATCCAATCAGTTTGCGTCTTGCCTGCAACAAGCAGGGGTGGAGCGTGGTGATCGTGTCGGTATCTTGCTCGGTCAAGGGGTAGAAACAGCGATTGCGCATATTGCGATTTATAAAATCGGTGCCATTGCGATTCCGTTATTCTCTCTATTCGGTATTGATGCTTTGCATTATCGCTTGGATAATTCAGGGGCTAAAGCCTTGATCACGAATGATGAGGGTCTTATGAAAATCTCGGCTATGCCTGAATGTCCCTCAGGTTTGGAGAGCATCTTTAATGTAGAGCAAGAACTGGGCACTCATCATGACCTAGGTTCTCATCTAAAGCTATTCTCTTTTTGGGATGCGCTAGCTACACAGAGTCCAGAATTTACACCTGTGAATACCTTAGCCGATGACCCTGCGGTGATTATTTACACCTCAGGCACTACAGGCAAGCCTAAGGGTGCTTTACATGCGCATCGCGTTCTGCTCGGGCACCTTCCTGGTGTGGAGATGTCACATAATTATTTTCCTGGGCAGGATAGGGTGATGTGGACGCCAGCTGACTGGGCTTGGATTGGTGGGCTTTTTGATGTGCTGATGCCGGCCTGGCACCATGGCATGGTGGTGGTAGCCTGTCGCTTTAGTAAGTTTTCGGCTGAGGCGGCTTTTGATCTTATGCAACGCCACCAAGTTACCAATGTCTTTTTACCTCCCACTGCTTTGAAGATGCTGCGCAAACAAGAAAGAATTCCTGAGCGTTGGCAGCTCGCCTTGCGCAGTGTGGCCAGTGGCGGCGAGTCTTTGGGGGTTGAGTTACTGGATTGGGGACAGCGTAATTTGGGTTTGCTGATTAATGAGTTTTATGGGCAGACTGAATGCAATATGTTGGTTTCCTCTTGCTCTGCCTTGTTCGCACCTAGGCCTGGGGCGATGGGTAAGGCGGTGCCAGGTCATCAGGTAGAAATTATTAATCTGCAAGGTGAGATCCAAGCGCCTAGTCATGAAGGACATATCGCCGTGCGTGCACCAGACCCTGTGATGTTCCTCAACTATTGGGCGAATCCGCAAGCGACACAAGAGAAGTTTGTGGGTGAGTACTTGCTAACAGGGGATATGGGGATACGGGATGAAGAGGGGTATTTCACCTTTGTCGGGCGTGATGATGATGTGATTACTAGCGCGGGTTATCGGATTGGCCCAGGCCCTATTGAGGATTGTATCTTGAGTCACCCTGCGGTGAGTATGGTGGCCGTGGTGGGGGTGCCTGATGAGGAACGCACCGAAATAGTGACGGCATTCGTTATTTTGCATGAGGGGATTGAGGGTAGCGATACGCTTAAGCAAGAAATTCAAAATCATGTGCGTGAACGTGTTGCCGCTCATGAGTATCCGCGAGCGGTGCATTTCGTTGATGAGCTGCCGATGACCACAACAGGCAAGATTATCCGTAAACAATTGCGCCAGATGCAGACTTAAGTAGTCGCGGTCGTGCTGGTATGGGCATGAAGATGATAGTAAATACAGGATGATAAGAATCTTGTATCCAAGAATGATAACAGCCAGATGGCGAACACAGGAGTAAAGAATAAATGGCAATTGCTTTTTATAATGCGCAAGAAACTGCGCAATTAATTAATTTCACGCAGTTAACGGCAACCTTAAAAGACGTGGTGCTTGAATATGCGGATGGCATTATTCAAAGTCCCGACCGCCAAGCACTCACCATCCCCGATGCACGAGAGGGTGTGCTGTTATCAATGCCTTCGACGGCACGTGATATTTGTGTGCATAAGCTGATTTCTTTATTGCCAGATAATCCCTCGCAAGGTCGGGCGACGATTCAGGGAATTGTCTCCGTCATGGATAGCCGTACTGGACAAGTCGTTTGTGTCCTTGATGGTCCTACGGTGACTGCACGTCGCACGGCCGCGATGAGTATTTTAGGAGTGCAGCAGTATTTACCACGTGCGCCTAAAACGATTGTGATGATCGGCGCTGGCGGTCAGGCACAAGCGCATATTGAGGCGATTAATGAGATATTTCCAGGCGTGCATCTGTATATTGCGGCACGTAGTGCGTCCTTAGCTAAGGCACAAGCGGTGTGTCAGCGATATCAAGATCTGGCCATCAGCATGGAAGCGATTGATCTTGATAAACTGCCAAGTGAGTTTGATGTCTTGATTACCTTAACCACGGCACTGGCCCCCATTTACCATCTACCCGCCAAAGCGGAGCGACTCATCGTTGCGGTGGGCGCGTATCGCCCGCATATGTGTGAAATTGCCCCTGAAACTGTTCTGGCAAGCCGTTGCTTTGTGGATGATATCGTCGGTGCCAAGCATGAGGCGGGTGATTTTATTCAAGCAGCTAAGGATTGGTCGCAAGTGCAGACCTTGGCGCATAGCATTCGGCATGGTCAAGAAGAGGGTGTGCCGATTCTCTTTAAGACAGTGGGTACAGCGGCCTGGGATCTGGCTGCCGCACGTGTGGCTTTCCAGCGCTTGCAGGTGGCAGGAAAATAGTAGCCGCTGAGTATAGATTTTGGCACCATGTGGCGTAGATTAGCGCTATTTTTGCACTATAAAAGAGATTTCGATGCCCAGTTTTGGTGCGCTGCATAAGCAGTCTGAGGAGATAAGCACATCATTAGGCCTTGCGACAAGCTCATGATGCGGCATAGCCGATTGGGACGCGATAAGCTTGTCACAAGGCGCGAAACAGGTCGTGGTGTGGTGAGGACTGGATACTTTAGATTTGGCATGAAACTTGCTTTGCTTATTATAGAGAGATAATAAACACCTAAAGGAAATCAGTATGGCTACGTTATTTTATGATGAGTTTTGGCAAGACAATCGTCAAGAGCATGTGCGTAAGCATTATGAAACTTACCACAAGTGGCTCGAAAAGCAAGATAAGAGTGTCATACAGTCTAAGCGCGATCAGTTAGACGAGCTATTCCAAAAGGTAGGTATCACCTTCAGTGTATATGGTGAAAATAGCTCAACCGAACGGATAATTCCTTTTGATGTGATCCCTCGTATTTTCCCAGCGCGTGAATGGCGCTTATTGGAAAAAGGGGTCAAGCAACGGGTCAAGGCCTTAAATTGCTTCCTACACGATATCTATAACGATCAAGAAATCTTACGTGCGGGTGTTATTGAATCTAGTTTAATTTTAAATAATGCACAATATCGTCCGCAGATGCAAGGGGTGAAGGTGCCCTTAGATATCTATGCGCATATTGCCGGCATTGACATTGTTCGGGCGGGGGAGGGTGAATTATATGTGCTCGAGGATAATTTACGAGTCCCCAGTGGTGTCAGTTATATGTTGGAAAATCGCAAAATGATGATGCGCTTATTTCCTGAGCTGTTTGCCAGTAACAAAGTGACGCCGATTGCCCATTATCCAGATTTATTATTCCAAACACTGGCCGAAGTTTTCCCGATAGGGATTGATAAACCAACGATTGTTGTGCTAACTCCTGGTATGTATAACTCAGCTTACTTTGAACATACCTTCTTAGCGCAGCAAATGGGGGTGGAGTTAGTCGAAGGGAAAGATCTCTTTGTTAAGGATGATTTCTTGTATATGCGTACGACACAGGGCCCACAACGGGTTGATGTGATTTATCGGCGCATTGATGATGATTTTTTAGACCCGACCGTATTTCGCTCGGATTCTTCCCTGGGTGTGCCAGGTTTAATGCAAGTGGTGAAGGCGCGCAATGTGACCTTATGCAATGCTGTTGGCACTGGTGTGGCCGATGATAAGTCAATTTACCCCTATGTGCCCGAGATGATTCGTTTCTATTTGGGCGAGAAGCCAATCTTAAGTAACGTCCCCACCTATCTGTGCCGTAAGCCTGAGGACTTAAGCTATGTCCTTGAGCATCTGCATGAGTTGGTGGTGAAAGAGACTCACGGTGCGGGAGGCTACGGAATGTTAGTGGGACCGGCTGCAACGAAGGCTGAAATCGCCACCTTTAAAAAGTTGTTGAAGGAGCGTCCAGAATCGTATATTGCTCAGCCGACTTTGGCCTTGTCGACCTGCCCAACGTATGTGAAGTCTGGCGTCGCGCCACGGCATATTGATTTGCGTCCTTTTGTCTTAAGTGGCCATGAGGTAAGGATGACAGCAGGAGGTTTAACGCGAGTAGCATTAACAGAAGGCTCTTTAGTGGTGAACTCCTCTCAAGGAGGGGGCACGAAAGACACATGGGTATTGAGCCGTTAGACCATAGGAGAAGAACATGCTAAGTCGCACTGCAGATCATATTTTTTGGATGGCGCGGTATTTAGAACGTGTCGATAATACTGTTCGCCTATTAAGTGTTTGTTCGAGCACAGCACCTATGAGTAACGATGAGAATGTTATTCAAAATAGTTGGCGTAGCGTACTCGAAACCCTAGAGACGTATGAAGAATATCAACAAACAGAGCAAGAGTTGAACGCTAAGTCAGTGGTTCATTATGTGGTGGCTAATACGGATTATGCCTCTTCGGTCATTAGTTGCTTAACCAGTGCACGAGAGAACGTACGAGCTATTCGCGGTACCCTCAGCAGTGATGTCTGGGAGGCCATTAACGGGACTTGGATAGATTTACAACGGCAATTGAAAAACCAAGCCTTGACTAAGGACCCTTCGCGCCTTTTTGATTGGATCAGCGGACGTATTAGTTTTATTAATGGTGTAATCCAGGGAACGATGCTGCGCAATGAAGCCTATCATTTTATGCGTCTGGGCACGTTTCTAGAGCGAGCGGATAATACGGCTCGGATGTTGAATGTGCGCTTCTTCTTAGATGAGCAATCAAGCTCAGCAGAGAGCAAGAATATTAATAAGGTGTATCACTGGTCTGCGGTATTGCGTTCTTTATCGAGCTTAGAAATTTATCGTCATGTGATGCGTGACACGATTGATTCGAATCGGGTAATTGAGCTGATTGTCTTGCAACGCAATATGCCACACTCCTTAGCTTATGCGACTAAGGGGATTTATGATAAGTTGCGTGCCCTCGGTAATCATCACTCTTCAGAGACCGAGCGTATTGCTGGCAAACTTGAGGCAAAATTACGGTTTATGTCGATTCAGGAAATTCAGGAGCAAGGCGTACAGGAATTTTTAACTGAGTTTTTGGAGGAAATCCAGTATATTGGTCTAGGTATTAGTAATGACTTTCTATGGCCTAGTGAAGCCATTTAGACGCTAAAATAATCGCCATAACCTTCGAAAATCAGTGTGGTAAGTTCGTATGCCGAGTCCTATAAGCCGTTTTTTATCAAGTTTAGCTGCACCTGAGCAATGGCCTGCAGATTTGTCTATGAATGGGCAGGTCAAGCCAGAGTGGCAACACTTACTGCAGGCGGTGCAACACTTAGGGGCTGATGAGCTACATTCGATTGCGGGCTATGTGGTGGATAATATTCAGACCCGTAGTTTAATTTATAACGTACATAGCGTTCAAAACAGTCAAGATAGCTGGGATGAGTTAAGTGCTCTGCCGTTTGTGATTACTGAGCAAGAATGGTCGCAGATTGAGGCTGCTTGTGCGCAACGCGCTACTTTATTAAATCGTATCTTACAGGATATTTATGGTCCTCAAGAACTGGTTCAGCATTGCTTAATCCCACCTTCTTTGGTGTATGGTCAGCGTGGCTATCTTTGGCCTTGCCATAATGCTTTAAATATTGATGCCTGCTATTTACCTTTGTATGCGATGGATTTAGTGCGTACGGTAGATGGCCAATGGCGGGTCATTAAAGATCGCACCGATTGCCCAGTGGGTATTGGCTATGCCATGCAGAATCGCCAAGTCCAAGGTGCGGCCCTGACCGATGTTTATAATCAGATGCAGGTGAAACCACAGAGTGCGTTTTACCGTGCCTTGCAACAGCAATTACAAGGGGTGGCCTTGAGCTTAGAAGATGAGGTCAAGCCTGCTGATGTGGTCGCTGTATTATTATCCTCAGGACCTAAAGATCCAGCCTATTTTGAACAGCTTTTCTTGAGTCGCCAGATGGGGATTGCGCTGGTTGAAAGTGCAGATTTAACCTTGCGTGATGAACAGCTTTATTTGAAAACCTTGCGCGGCTTGCAGCGGGTTCATATTATCTTGCGTTATCTAGATGATAATGAATGCGATCCACTGGAGTTGGGCGGGGTAGATTATCAAGGGGTTCCAGGCTTATTGCAGGCGATTCGACGTAAAAAAGTGAAGTTGATGAATGCCTTAGGCAGTGGCGTACTCGAGTCAGCTGGGATGCTGGAATTTTTACCAGCGATTAATCAGCATTATTACGGGGAAGACTTATTAATACCGTCGGTCCGTAGCTGGTGGTGTGGTGAGTCCAGTAATTTACAAGAGGTGTTGGAGCAGTTTGATCATCTCATCATCAAGTCCAGTTACGCTTCACAGAGTCAAAAATATTGGTATATTCCTGAGCTCAGTGAGCCAGAGCGGCAAGAACTGCGTCAAAAGCTGCTTGAGAGTCCTCGTACCTATGTAGCCAATGAGGTCATTCAGGCTGGCGCCGTGCCAGAGTTTGTGGATAAGCATAATCAACAGTTAGCCATGTATCCCTTTACCTTACGGGTCTATGCCGTTGCCAAGCCCGAGGGGGGCTACGAGGTGATGGCTGGTGGTGTCGTGCGCGTATCGGATAATAGCAGTCCAGTGATGACCTTAAAGAATCGGCATGCGAATAAAGATGTTTGGGTCTGCCAGCAATGCATTCGCGCCAGTCAAGAGCAACATCAAGCTGAGGGGACGCAATCCGCTAAGCAGGCCGCAGAGCTGAACGTCAATCTGCCCTTAAGCTATCAAGACTTGCTGGTGCGGGAGACCAATGTGCCTTCGCGTATGGGTGAGAATTTGTTTTGGTTGGGGCGCTATGCGATGCGCATCGAACATAGTGTCCTGCTCTTTCGCTCCATGATGCAGGCCTTATCCGAACGCAATGCCGAGCAAGAAAGTCTTGTGCTGACCTTGTATCAGATGGCTGGCGCTTTAGATATTATGCCAACCATCACACAAGCGCTGGCGCCAAATGAGGTTGTAGGGTTTATACAGGAACAACTCAAAAATTGTTTGGGTCCGTCGATTAGGCCTAATAGTTTATATCGCAATGTTTTTTCTTTGCATCATTGCGCATATCAAGTGCGCAATAAGTTATCAAGCGACACTTGGTGGCTGTTGTCACAATTTCCTTCCCTCTTAGAGACTGATGAGCCGAGTCTAAGTAAGGTACGAGGTCAAATCCAAAAAATCTATTCTTCATGCTCTATTTTGAGCGGCTTTACCCATGAACAGATGACGCGTGATGATGGTTGGAGCTTTCTCTTAATGGCGCGGATTATGGAAAAGCTGATGCGGATGAGTGACACCTTGTTGTTCTTCTTAAACTCAAGTGCAAGGCAAAAAGAAATTCAACTCAACTCGCTTTTACATATTGCCTACAGTAGTGTGACCTATCGTACACGCTATCATCGTGAAGCAGAAATTCTAGCGGTACTCTATTTATTGATTTTTGATGAGAGCAATCCGTACTCGCTGCTCTTTTTGGCGCGTCAATTTGTGGAGCACAGTCGGCGTTTTCAGGTACCCAATAATGAAGATGTTGAGACGGTAGAGCAGTTTATTGAACACTTAGCCTTAGTGGATTTAAGTTATTTTGATGTCCATAGTGTGCGTGCACAGCGAGTGTACATCCAGCTAGCCAAGCTGTGCCGTGAACTGTCGGCAGCCATGTCAGGTTTTACGACGAAATTAAGCGGACAGTACTTTTTGCTCAATGAGATGCGTACCAGCGGTTTTGGTAAGGACCTCATGAATAAGGAGTATTTATGAGTGTCCAGACATATTATGTTTTTCACGATACACAATACCATTACTTCTCGCCCGTTAGCTTGTCGCAGCAAATCACCCGCCTGACGCCGCGCGTGTTGCCCTGGCAGCAACCACAGGCGCACCAGCTCGAGGTGAGTCCTTTTCCAGATAAGATGGTTGTTAACACCGATAGTTTTGGGAATTTGATGAATTACTTTGCGCTCTACCAAGAACATCAGTCCTTAGATATTAAGGTGAGTTCAATCGTTAGTATAGCGCCACGCATGTTGCCTGATCAGAGCACCATGCCAGTATGGTCTGAGGTAGTGGAGCGCTTGCAGTATCAGCGCTATAAGCAATACTTGCCGTTTGACCAAGAGGCGACCCAGTTTCGATTTGAGTCCAATCATGTTCGCTTACTGCCAGCATTTCGTGAGTGGGCTTTGGCTTGCATGCGACCTGAGATGAACCTAATGCAAGCTGTGCAGGCCTTGCAAGAGCGCATCTACCAGGAGTTTTCCTTTGACCCCAGTGCTACCACTATCTCCACGCCAGTGCATGAGGTTTTTGAACGGCGGCGTGGGGTATGTCAAGATTTTGCGCATTATATGTTGTCTTGTTTACGCTCAGTAGGTTTGGCAGCACGTTACGTGAGCGGTTACTTATTAACCCATCCCCCTGCAGGAATGGCGCGCTTAGTGGGTGCGGATGCTTCACATGCGTGGGTTTCTGTTTATATTCCCGATGTTGGTTGGCTTGATAGTGACCCAACCAATAATATTTTCCCTAATCTAGAGCATATTACCTTGGGCTGGGGGCGAGATTTTTCCGATGTTTCACCGATTCGTGGCATGATGTATGGCAGTAATGATCATAGTTTTAAGACCCAAGTGACTGTCATACCTGAAACTGAATTAGAGCAGCTTTCATCAGAGTCACTACGTGAACGTTGTCTTCAAATCGGTAAATTACGTTCCTTACCCGAGAGCGCATGAATGAGAGGCGCGTTAATGTCTGATCGCAGTCTATGACATGTCACAACGGACAGTGAAAGACTAAAAACGATGGTAAAAAGAAAAAATCATTGTTTTTACAACAACTTAAATAAAAACATCTTGAATTTCTTAGTGGAAAGTGTTAAATTAGCAGGCTAACCATTAGGTTAGTGTGCTTATTGTATATGGAATGCTGCTGTTAAGGTGGGTTGAATAGATAATATTCAGTTAATCGTGCGGTATTAATCGTGCGGTATTAATCGTGCAGTATTAATCGTGCAGTACATTTCACACCACAATAAGTGCGTCACAAAAATTTAATTTTTAGGCCTGGCCAATCGTAGCCAGGGTATGGAGAAAACGATGTCGAATACGACACCTACACCTGCCGCTCATCGGTTGGGGCTAGTTGGTCGCAAAGTTGGCATGATGCGTATTTTTACTGAGGAAGGCGAGTCTATCCCAGTAACAGTTCTCGACGTATCTAACAACCGCGTTACTCAAGTTAAGTCTCTAGAAACTGATGGCTATGCAGCAGTACAAGTTGCCTACGGTACTCGCCGTGCAACTCGTGTGACTAAGCCTGAAGCTGGTCACTATGCCAAAGCTGGCGTTGAAGCCGGTTCCATCCTGAAAGAGTTCCGTTTAGACCCAAGTAAAGCGGCTGAATTTACGCCAGGTACAGCTCTACCTGTTGAAAGCGTATTTGAAGCTGGCCAAAAGGTTGATGTACAAGGTACAACAATCGGTAAGGGTTTTGCAGGTACTATTAAGCGTCATAACTTTAATGGTCACCGCCGTTCTCACGGTAACTCGATCTCTCACCGCGTGCCTGGCTCTATTGGTCAAGCGCAAGACCCGGGTCGTGTTTTCCCTGGTAAGCGTATGGCTGGCCACATGGGTGATGTAACTCGTACAGTTCAAAATCTTGATATCGTTCGTGTCGATGCTGAACGTGGTTTATTGTTGGTTAAGGGCGCTGTTCCTGGCCACAAAAACTCGGACATCGTTGTGCTACCGGCTATCAAAATGTCTGCTAAAGGAGCCAAATAATGGAACTTAAGCTCCTAAATGAACAAGGTCAATCTGAAGCAACCATTACTGCTCCAGACACAATCTTTGGTCGCGAATTTAACGAAGCATTGGTTCACCAAATCGTAGTAGCTTATCAAGCTAACGCACGTAGCGGTAACCGTGCCCAGAAAGATCGTGCAACTGTTAAGCACAGCACTAAAAAACCATGGCGCCAAAAAGGCACAGGTCGTGCACGTGCTGGTATGACATCTTCGCCAATCTGGCGTGGAGGTGGTCGTGCGTTCCCAAGTTCTCCTGATGAGAATTTCAGCCACAAAGTAAACAAGAAGATGTACCGCGCAGGTCTTCGCTCTATCTTGTCACAATTGGCTCGTGAGGACCGTATCGCCGTTGTGGATTCTTTCACATTTGATACACCAAAAACAAAATTGGCTGCAACTAAGCTAAAAGAGATGGGTTTAGATTCTGTATTAGTAATTACTGATGCAGTTGACGAGAACACCTACTTGGCTACTCGTAACCTACCGCACGTAGCTGTGGTTGAGCCACGTTATGCAGATCCTCTTTCATTGGTCCACTACAAAAAAGTGTTGATCACGAAAGCGGCTATCGCTCAATTTGAGGAGATCTTAGGATGAAAGCAGAACGTTTATTGC
>CAZIKJ010000069.1:0-3323 GCA_964539685.1 uncultured Pelistega sp. | reverse complement strand
AAATATTAAGCTTCGATGAAGAAGAGTTGGCTCTGTTTAGCTATCCTCACGATCGAGTTGAAGAGCTGAGAGAAGCGCAGCAACAAAGAAAGCAGGACCGTGAAATTAATGAATTAACACTCTTAGTTGATTATTCTATAGATTCATGGCGTGCTTATTTGCAAGAAGTGATTAGAAAGCAAATTTTGACTGAGAATGAAATTAGTTTATTGGGAATAGTTCCTAGATACTTAAGTGGGCAAATGAGGACAAGTCCCACACCACGTCAGTTGCGCACCATCAAAGTCCTAATGGAACGCCTTGAAAACGAACATGGCATCGATATATTGCGTACTTCATGAGAACTGATTGATTATGAACCTAAACTTCAACCTCACCCTAGCCGAAGGCTATAAAAGCAAATCACAAGTTGCTCGTGTCCTGACGGAAGGCTGGGTGAAAGAAAACTCTTACTGTCCGCGCTGCCAACGTAGTTCTATTTTTGAATTTGAAAATAATAGAGCGGTGGCGGACTTTCACTGTCCTAGCTGTAATGAGGAATTTGAGCTAAAGAGTAAGAACGGTAAATTAGGTTCTACGATTGTTGATGGTGCGTATGGCACAATGATGGAGCGAATTCAGGCATCAAATAACCCTAATTTCTTTTTCTTAACCTATACACCTGAGTGGACGGTTAGTAATTTCTTAATCATTCCTAAGCAATTTTTTACACCTGAAATTATTATCCGTCGTAATCCTTTGCCTGTTACGGCTCGCCGTGCCGGTTGGGTGGGCTGTAATATTGATCTAAGCCAAATTGCAGATTATGGCAAAGTATTTTTGGTTAAAGACTCTGAAATTGTTAAGCCATATCAGGTTGCAGAAAACTTCAAACGCACCTTATTTATCCGTGAGAAAAGCACTGAGTCAAGAGGTTGGTTATTGGATGTAATGGCTTGTGTAGCTAAAATTCCTGAGCAAACATTCACACTTAATCAAGTGTATGCGTTCGAAGAAGAACTGAAACTTAAGCACCCAAATAATAACTTTGTGAAAGATAAGATTCGGCAGCAGTTGCAAGTCATGCGTGATAATGGTTTGCTTGAGTTTGTGGCTCGGGGTCAGTATCGGAAGGTTAAGTAATTGAGCTTATCGCTTGAAGTTAAATATAGAAGTTCAGACCAAATCATGAATTGATGTATTAAAGCTCACCAAGTCGTTATGATGGCTTATTCGATGATGCCATTACCCGATAGGCTCAAGTCTCCACCGAGAGTGACTGATCCTCTTACGCATACGTGGTCATAAACCTGCACCGTGTCCTTAATTGTGGCATCTTGGCTTATTTCGGCATGACCATAAATTTGGGCCTGACCATAAATTGACGCATCACTATTAACCTGTGCGTAATCGTATATATGAACGTGTCCTTCAATTTCGGCTTGATCATCAATTAAACAATGGCCATAGATTTGCGCATCTCCTGAAATATTGGCGCCAGAAACGTGGGCGTGGTCGTAGACTTTTGTATTGTCTTGGATAATGGCTGCTTCAGAAATTGTAGCGTGCCCAGATATCTCAGCAAAATCACAAACCTCCGCATACCCTTTAAGGACGGCATGATCTTTGACGACAGCATGACCAGACACTTCGCTAGAAATGATCTGACTGTAACCACAGATGCGTGCCTTATCGTAAATACGTGAGCCATCTTTGATGATAGCGAAATCAGTTATATGAGCCTTGCCGAAAACTTGTGAGTTATCGGCAATCCAAGCGAGAGAGCCATGAGTCAAATTGCTTTCCGACTCCACATAACCACCAAGGTCTCCGCGTTTAACATGGTGGAAAGGAATGTTAATAAGTGCACGTATGCGCATTAATACATGGTTGTTATGATGAATAATATCATTGGTACAGAGCTCATATTTCTTCATGCTTGATAGTGCTCACTCGAGATAGTTTGATTTTAATTGAGGCTAAAAAAAGTAAGGGACCAAGGTTTCTGTTTTAGGGTATTTTAGGGAGAGTAAATTAATAATGCTTGTATACGCATGCTCCTACTAGCCTTCATTGTGCCTTAGATGATAAATTATTCATAATCATCAGCAGCATTAGGAGGGTAAAGCACACCGCTAAACTTTGTATCAAAATGGTCGGAATAATCAAGGACTATTTCTTCGTTATAGTATGTTTCCTTAACTTTGCTAAGAGCTTCTTCAAAGGAACTTGCTTGAATTTCAATGATGCGCAATAAAGTCTCTTCGATTTCAATTTCAAAAGTTCTTTTTTTCATAATAAAATTCCTCATTAGATGAATGAATATTAGGTTTGCAACTTGAATCGTTAAGTGGCTTCGATAACCATTTCATTAATTAAATGAGTAGGGCTCTTGCTAGTAGTAACTTCTCTGAGACCCATTGAGTCTTTGCAATCACCACAAGATACCGTGAATTAAAGATCACCAAAATCATAATGGTGATCAACATCTCCTTCACCACGGATAATTAAATTTCCAGTGATTACAACGTTATTTATCCATGCATGCCCTGATATGAGAGCTTGGCCAGTAATACTTGAATCACCAGTAATCAATGCGTGTTCGCAAATCTTTGCGTGCTCAGTAATGAATGATTCCTCATTAACTATCGCGTTACCATACACTTGCGCATTATTATTAATCTGTGAGTTTCCAGAGATATTCGCATCGCCATAAATTTGTACATGATTGCGAATTATTGCTTCACCATGGACTTGAGCCCTACCGAATATTTGAACATCATCAGTGATCTTTGTTTGGCCATACACATGTGCATGGTCATAGATGCGAGCATTACCAGAAATATTTACATTGCCTGTGATAGTCGCATGACCAAAAATTCGAGCGTTCTCTGTTATATGGGTATCGCCTGTTAGAGAGACATAATCGAAGATTTCCACACTCCCTGATATGGAGGCACCATTAATGTTGGCATGACCGTAGACTTTAGCGTTATCAGTTATAAGACAACATAAAACAGTGGCATTATCTGATATCTCTGCGTTGCCTTGAATGTGGGCTGACATTTTGAGATTCGCATTACCTTTGATAATAGCTAAGCCGGATATAGTACTGGAGCACACTTGGCTATATCCGCAGACGACAGCTTGATCAGTTATCTTAGAATTGGTTTTGACAATTGCATAGTCTTTGACATGTGCGTTACCGTATACTTTGGAGGTTTTATCAATCCAAGCGTAAGTCTCTTGGCATAAATTGTTTTCCGACTCAACATAACCACCAAGGTCTCCGCATTTAACATAGTGGAAAGGAATATCTCTGAGTGCTTGTATTCTTCTTAAGG
>CAZIKJ010000068.1:0-8264 GCA_964539685.1 uncultured Pelistega sp. | reverse complement strand
ATAGTTACCAAAGTTAAAAACCACAAATTTACACTAGATGCTGGAAACACTTCAGACAATTGTTCTACAATAACTTGCGAAAACTATATCATTCACTTCTCCTGACTCAATTCATCATTGTACCTAAAATCAAGAAAGTTATCCACAGATTTGGGATTTTGTGAAATGTTATCCACAGGACAAACCCCTCTTTACTCGCCAAAATAAGACAGTTTTGTCTAATTTATGGATTAAAATCAATAAGCTATTGACTAAAGCTGTTTTTTTTGTTGAAATATACGGCTTTACTAAGCAAATTGTGTAATTAGCCTTATTCTAATCTTATTCGTGTCCTATTCGTCCTTATTCACATGAATTTATCACTATAAATTCATTGAGCAAGTAGGCAGCATACCTTGAGATACCTGTATAGGTTTATATAGGTCGCAATACATGAAGCAACTTGTATTTCGTGTATACGGTGAAAAATATAAGTCGACGTGCACAAATTGAAACCTATAAACATCTAGTGTTTATACGATTTTGAATTAGCATCTTGAATCGTAAAATAAGAGTAGATCAAGAAGCGTATCAAGAACATTGCACATAAACATTTGACGTTTGGCACATATAAACATTAGTAGTTTGTCCATACTTTAGCCAGCTCATTACAACGGTCAGGGTTAAGTTGTACTACTCTGCTGTCTGTACTAAGCCACTAATATTAACAAACTAAGCTCTTTTTAATAGCTCTTTATTTCTGGGATTATCATGAAACGTACTTTCCAACCTTCAGTTACTCGTCGTAAGCGCACTCACGGTTTCCGTGTTCGTATGAAAACTCGTGGCGGCCGCGCTGTGATCAATGCACGCCGCGCTAAAGGTCGTAAGCGTCTAGCTGTTTAAGTCTAGCCGTTTAAGACTTCGCGATCCAAGACTTTTGCTGAAACTAACCGTATCTACTGATTAACGGTTATTGCATGTCAAGCGCCAATTATCCCAAAGAGGCGCGCCTACATAGCCCCTCTGAATTTGCTGCCGTCTTTACGGCAAGGCGAGCGTTTCGAGGGGCTTTGTTTTCTTTACACCAAAGTAAAACCAAACCAACTCTTGAGACGAGTCCTGCCTGCGCTCGACTTGGTCTTGTGATTGCCAAGCGTTATGCCTCTCGTGCAGTTACACGCAATACGATTAAACGGGTCGCACGTGAAGCATTTCGACAGCGCCGTAATCGCCTCCCCGCTCGAGACTATATTATTCGTCTACATGCCCCAGCCCCACTATGCTCGCTGACACAGCTGCGTAAGCACGTGCGGCAAGAAATCGATGCGCTGTTCGATCGTATTCGTTAGGCATAAGGGTGTTTGCATATGCTGAAAAAAATTCTCATTGCCCCAATTCGCTTTTACCGATATTTCTTAAGTCCCTGGTTAGGTAACTCCTGTCGCTTCACGCCTACATGCTCCATGTATATGATTCAAGCTATTGAAGAACACGGCTCACTCAAGGGCGTATATCTGGGCACACATCGCATCTGTCGTTGCAACCCATGGTGTAAAGGCGGTCATGATCCCGTACCACCGAAATCGAAATAGGCAGTATAACTCTTGAAAAAACATCATTATTTTTAGGGAGTTACCGCTTAAATCCTAGGTAAACTAGGTCTTTCTAAGGTAAACTTATAGGTTTTACTAGGCGCTAAAAAACAATAGCGTATATAGTAGCTTTAATGTAATAGCTTAAATGGATAAATAGCTAAATGGATATTAGACGCACCATCCTCTGGATGATTTTCATCTTTTCCGTATTTATGGTTTGGAGTAATTGGCAAATGTATAATGCGCCGCCTGCTCCTGCCCAAGCCGAGAATACGGCAGCCTCATCACCATCTTCTACCGCTGGTGCACCTAGTCTCGTTGCCGAACAAGCCGCAGCACCTGGCACCGCCAGTAATGCGAGTGTCGCAACCTCAGAAAAAATCGTGATTACGACTGATGTGTATAAACTCACATTTGACACATTAGGCGCTCAGATTGTTCGCGCTGAACTGCTGCAACACCCCATTGCTGAAGATCGTTCGATCCCGACGGTACTCTTAGATAATAGTGCATTCCAATATACCGTACAAAGCGGTCTGGTCGGACCTGCCAATCTGAATAAGAACTACCCCAATCAGAATACGCCCTTCACCATGACCTCGACTGAGACCAACATGACTGGTGATACGCTGAACGTTGTCTTCAGCGCACAATCTGATGGTTTACAAGTGGTACGTACCTATACCTTCACTAAGGGTTCTTATCATATTGTTGTTAATGAGCAAGTCAACAATATCAGCAGTGAAGTACAAACACCTTCACAATACCTACAAATCACTCGTGATAATCATGAGCCTGCTGGTGGTTCATCTTTCTATCCAACCTACTCAGGCTGGGCTGTATACTCTGATGCAGAACGCTTTCAGAAAATTGATTTTTCTGAGATTGATAAGAACACCGCTGATTTCGTGAAGCAAGCACCTGATGGTTGGGTTAGCTTTATTCAACACTTCTTTGTGACTGCTTGGATTCCAGAGCAAGGTAAGGAACACAGCGTCAATCTACGCAAGATAGGCAATAATCTCTATGCCGTGAATACGATTGAAGCCTTGGGTGAGTTAGCACCTGGTGCTAGCACAACGAGCACAGCATCACTTTGGATTGGCCCACAAGATCAGAAAGCCCTAGCTAAAGTGGACCCAACACTCGACTTAGTAGTTGACTACGGTTGGTTAACGATTATTGCTAAGCCCATGTTTAGCCTCATGAATTGGATTTATTCATGGATTGGCAATTGGGGCTGGACGATTGTTATCTTAACCTGCATTATTAAGCTCATTCTCTATCCACTTTCGGCAGCCAGCTACCGCTCTATGGCCAAGATGAAAAACGTCGCACCACGCATGAAAGCACTGCGCGAACAGTTTGGTGATGATCGTGAGAAACTAAATGCCGCCATGATGGAGATGTATCGCACCGAGAAGATTAATCCTCTGGGTGGTTGCTTGCCAATCTTGGTACAAATTCCTGTATTCCTGACCTTATACCGCGTATTATTAGCCAGCGTTGAGATTCGTGGGGCAGGTTGGATCGGTTGGATTACTGACTTATCGGTACGTGACCCGTACTTTATTTTGCCGGCTGTCATGATGGCCACCATGTTCTTGCAAATTAAATTGAATCCGACACCGCCAGATCCAATGCAAGCACGCATTATGATGATTATGCCATTGGTCTTTGGTGCGATGATGTTTATGTTCCCAGCTGGCTTAGTGCTCTACTGGGTTGTCAATAACATTCTCTCAATTGCACAACAGTGGTACATTACTCGCAGCTTAAATAAAGCGGCGAATGAGCAAATCCTCACGCATAAGTAATCGAATCGTATTCGAAGCATTGCGATAAAGCGCAACGATAAATGCCTCAGCAGAAATATCTGGTGAGGCATTTTTTAACCTATGGTAGCCGTATTACAGACCACCATAAAGTGCTATTTACCACTGATAACCGACACCCGCACCATAGGTGACATGGCCACGGCTATTGCCAGAGACTGAACCTTTTAGGACCCAGTTACCATCCTCAGAGATAGTCGATAGACCTGCCGCATATCCCTGTTGACCACGATGGCCACCTGTGGCAATCGCAAACATACTCTTACCTGGTAAATAGGCTTGCGGTAAGTTCGCCATTGCTGATGCTGTACCTGCACGTGCATCACGATCGATTCGACTTAAATCACCACGTAAGTTATCTAAACCTCCTGTAACTGCTTTAAGTTGAGAGACAGTAACAGCATCACCATTATTAACACCTGGTGCTACGTTCGTAATACGGTTACCACCCATATTCACCGTCGTACCTTCCTTAATGGATACCGAACCTTCATTGACTACCATAGTGCCACCACCCATATTGATCGTGTTGGTGGTCACATTACCCTGCTTAATAATGGTTTGGTTCGTTGTATCACCACCAATCGTAATACTTTCACCAATCTTCAGATTCGGATTCAGATCGTGTGTAATATTGGTACCGGTCCGTGTTACCACAATATTGGTATCCGTATTGTTAAAGTCCACGGTTGCACCAGGGGCTACTTTCTCAGCGGCAGCACCATTAGCACTGATATTCCAACCCTTATTGGCGATCTCGGTAACATCTCCAATGCTATTATCAACATATTGTTTATTAACAATATGGGTATCATTAGTGATCGGCCCGTTATAGTGCACATCACCTTCATTGGTCACCCAGAAATTATCACCTAACTTGGTTTCATTGGTCACTGTCAGGTTCTTAGTCGTGACATTGCCCTCTTTAATAATCGTCTGATTCGTGGTGTCGCCGCCGATAGTGACGCTTTCCCCAATCTTCAGATTCGGATCCAAGTTATGGGTAATATTGGTACCTGTACGACTAATCACGAGATTACCATCGGTATTATTAAAGTCTACCAAGCCACCTGGCACTACTTTCGCAGCGGTGGCACCATTGGCACTGATATTCCAGCCTTTGGAGGCGATAATTTCTACATTCTCGATATTCGATTTAACGTTCTTAATCGCATCATGAACTGTATTTTCACCAGTATCACCAATATTCGTCATCGTGATAATACCATCTACTGCTAAGCTGGCATTGCCACCTAAGATATTTTTGGTACTATTGGCTACATTACCTAATACTGCATTCGTTGCGTGCAGTTGACTACCATTAATCGCATCAGTGCTAGTGGCACTAATCTGACCAGCAGCAACATTCTTGATTTGGCGTTCAGCACCCGCTGCACCAATTGATACAACGGAACCATCCGTCAAGGTACCTGCTCCCGCAAAGCCACCATAGGTCAGGCCATTTAAAGTTGCACTTGTCGTTTGCACATACTTACTTGCTGTTGTGCCATCAGATGCTTTACCTAAAATTACCGATCCAGCTAAGTCTGCTGTTACATCACTACCCATTACAAAGGCATCAGCCGCATTTACGGTATTATTATTACCCACAGCATACGAACCATCAGCCCCAATATTAATAATCGTAGGATCACCAAAAGCACCCGCATTTTTAGCAAAAACTTTGTTGCCTGTACCAAGAGCGATTGAGTTTAGGCCTAAAGCTTGAGCCCCTGTACCAATGGCGATTGCGCTCTCCATACTCGCTAGTGCTTCATTACCATGAGCAATTGAGTATTTACCCGTAGCTTGTGCTTTATTCCCTTGCGCGATTGCAGCACCACCCGTAGCAAGAGTAGCCGTACCAAGCGCAATATCATTACTCAAAGGTCCGCCTGAAATACCAGCAATCGCTCCACGACCAATTGCAGTGGCATTGCTTGCACGCGCTCGCACATTAAATCCAATACCAATTGATTCCTGACCTACTACTTGCGTGGTACTACCGATACCAATAACATTACGAGTTGCAGCTGTCCAACCATTATTGACAGAATTACCAATTAAAATTGAGCGATCATTGCTACTGCTATCCCCAGATTGTGACCCAATAATAATGGTACGGTCTGAGCTAGAGCCTGCTCCTGCCAAATGCCCCATATACACATTATTATCGCCCCTAGCTTTCTTATCATTTGTACCTACAGCACCTGATAAATTGCCTATAGCCACATTACCATCACCCACCATCGTGTAACCAGATTTATTACCAATTAAGGTATTCGCTCCTGGCCCAAATCCTATAAAGCTTGCATTCTTACCATCATCAGAACTTATTCCATACCCAGCTTCTGCGCCAAAAAGCACATTTCCGCGACTTCGTTCATCACGAATATTGCCACCAGCCCCACTACCAATCGCCATATTACCGTAAGAAATCGTGTTCGAGCCTGCTTGCTTACCGATGTAAATGCTTGGTGAACGATCTCCATCAATCGTAATCTTCGTGAGTTGTTCTGTTTGTGCAGCCTTGTCTAAAGCGCCCGCTTCAAAGCCAATTGCAACACTATAGTCACGTTTAGATAAAGCACCTGCCTTGGTACCAATATTGACGTTTTGTATATTCCAGTTATCAACTGTACCTATACCTGCATACTCACCGATTGAAATTACACGGCCACCATCAGCAACAGCACCAAGACCGAGAGCAATATTATTGGCTTTCCCAATAGCGGTGCGTTCATCGGTGATACCTGGAATAGTGTCACGCCCAGCCTTACTATTAGCACCGATTGCGATTGAACCTGAAGTCACAGCGTTAGAGTAATGTCCCATAGCGACAGCAGCAATAGGTTGGACTGTATCATTGCCCGCCATAGAGAAAGAACCAATTGCGATAGATTCTGATCCACGCGCACCATCATTATCAAAGTTAGATCCAGCGCCAGTTAAGCTAGAATTAACACTAAAATAATGCACCGCGCCACTTGCCATGGTTAAAGCTTTTAACTGTGCTACGTTCACTGCATCTGTGTCTTGACTACCTGCTGCTACGTTAGTGATTTGGCGTGTGAATGACGAACCTGACACGTCACTACCTACAGAAAAAGCCGCACGTGTACTTGCCACGGTTGCATTCACGCTTGCTGTGCCTTTACCGACGTAGTTATCTGCTGGTGTTATTGCTATGCGATTAGCGATGCTACCAGAACCAAAACTTGCGCCATGAGCAACTATATGCTCTGTACTTCCAGCACCAATTCCAATCGCATAATCAGGCATTGGTGGGGTGACACTGGGGGAAATTGTGGGATCACAATAAAAACTATTCAAATATTGTCCAGAGCGACAAATGGATGCATTAGATGGCGTCCAGGAAGTCTGTGCAGCACTAATTTCAGGTATAGCGATTGCACCTAGCAATACAAATACTGAACATATAGCCTTAAGATTGAAAGTCTTGCTCTTACCCCTAGACTCTGCACTTGCATTCACCACAGAGCCCGACTTCTTACCCTTGGTCGAATCCAGTTCAGAAACCGCAACCCAAGCACCAATTGATTCATTGTAAACACTACGAAATATCTTGTTCATTATCGTTCTCCATCCCTTTTTACTAAAAAAAAGGGTGCAAGAGACCGTCAAGCCTTACTATTGCTAGTAAGCTCTAATTTCATGATTAAAATCTGAAGTGGCTTAACGGTCTATTTTGTTAAATAAAATCTATTGAGTTTGGCCTGAACCATCGACGCTGACTTCAACACGACGGTTAGGCGCTAAACAACGAATCAGTTCGGCGCGATTTGCATTATCACATTGCACCACTGGCTGTGATTCACCCATACCTTGAGCACTTACTAATTGTGCGGGCACACCATGTTGTACTAAATAATTACGAACCGTATCCGCACGTCTTTGTGACAATCCTTGGTTATAACGGTCGTCGCCCAGTCGATCTGTATGTCCGTATACAACAACCCCTTTTAACTGATCAAAGCCCTTAACGGTATTCACCAATTGATTTAATCGTTCACGGCCTTGTGCATTCATTGAATTTAGATCAGATCGATCGAAAGCGAATAAAGCATCAGCTTCAATTGTGAAACGCTGTGGTTCTGCTCCTGGAGGACATACTCCTTCGACTGGATCAACTGGCTTCCAGAAAAAACTCTGTGTGTATGAATCTTTGTCATAAAGCACTTTGAACTGGCACGTTGTGACATTATTTGTGCCTTGCCCTGGGGTGTGAAAATGAAAGAGATAATCCCACTCACGTACTCCCCATATGCCCTCTCCAAAATGTGGGCGACCTAAGAGATCATATAATTGATCTTTCGTCATACCCGCTTGTACTTCTTTCAAAGCCACACTTTTAGGAAAAGTACCTTTATTGTTGTGTAAATGAACACGTGCTGGATCAGGCCAAATTGGCTCTTCAGTTGTACCTTCAGAACTGACTTTGCTCAAATTTCCACAAGAACTAAGGACAATAGTAACGACTATAGCAACTGCGCTTGCTTTATATTGATATGCCTTTTTAAACCTTGTTTCTTTGTTCATAATAGATCTCACTGTAAAATGTGGGTGAACAATTTATGGAGTGATTTTTTGAGCGTTGGACTCAAAAAAGAATATAAAGTCTGTCCTTAATAAAACCTTTATTTAAATTCCCTTTGAAGCTTATAAGCCGTTATTGGATAATTGATCCTAGTCAAAAAAGTGGACATTCACCCCCTCTAAAGCGTATGCTTATTTCACAGGAGAAATTAACATGCCCAAACGCTTTAGTCCAGAATTTAAACAGCAAGCTGTAAGCTATGCCTTAGCCAATAGCGACCAATCGATAGCGGCC
>CAZIKJ010000067.1:0-3103 GCA_964539685.1 uncultured Pelistega sp. | reverse complement strand
GTCATACATTGTATTTTTTTAGTGAAATCAGTGTGTTATGATTATATGTTGGCTTGAATTCTGAGGGCTTGATTGCCTGGAGATTGATTTTTAAGAGATTGATTTTTATGAATTAGGCCGCAATTAATCCTTAGTGACTGATTAAGAGATTGAGTGCTAAGTCCTTGAGTCTTAGCTTCTCATGCAATGATGGCGCTGAGTGATGAGGTCTTAAGAGGTTATCCACGGATGACTTTAAGCAAGCGAGTCTTGGCGTACATCTTCGGATATCGCCTAAGTCAGTGAATGAATTTTTTATAGGTCATTTAGGCCTTAGTAGAGTGTATGGAAAGTATTCTTAATTTTGTAGCAGGTGGTTTATTACAACTATCTTGGTGGCAAATTATTCTGGTGACCTTGGTATTAACTCATATCACCATCGCGGCTGTGACAATCTATTTGCATCGCAGTCAAGCCCACCGTGGGCTGGATTTGCACCCCATTGTGTCGCATTTCTTTCGTATGTGGCTGTGGTTGACGACGGGTATGCTAACCCGCGAATGGGTAGCGATTCATCGCAAACACCATGCCAAGTGTGAACGTGAGGGCGATCCGCACTCACCGATTATGTTTGGTCTTGAGAAAGTCTTATGGCAGGGTGCTGAGTTATATCGTGAAGAGGCACTGAATGAAGAGACCTTGAAGCGCTTCAGCCATGGCACGCCAGACGACTGGATGGAGCGCAAGGTGTATAGTGCCCATCCTAGCCTAGGTATCTTTATTATGATGGCTATTAATTTGAGTCTATTCGGTGCATTTGGCTTATGTGTATGGGCTGTACAGATGGCGTGGATTCCTTTCTGGGCTGCTGGTGTGGTGAACGGCCTAGGTCACTATGTCGGTTACCGTAATTTCTCGAGCCCTGATAGCAGCACGAATTTATTTCCGATTGGTATTTTGATTGGCGGTGAGGAATTGCATAATAACCATCATGCGTATGGTACTTCAGCAAAGTTCTCAAGCAAGTGGTATGAGTTTGATATCGGTTGGATGTATATCCGCATGATGCAAGCCGTGGGACTTGCGAAAGTGAAAAAAGTCGCTCCTAAGCTAAAATTGGCACCGCAAAGTGCTGAAGATGTAACGGAAAGCACGCTGCAAGGCATTATTACACACCGCTATGAGATTATGACGCGTTATGCGGATCTCTTGAAAAAGGCCGCCCTGCAAGAAATTGCTCGTCTGCGTTCTGATCCTAGCGCTTCTCAAGAACTCGCCCAGCTGAACCATGTGACCGAGCATGTGACCTTATCGGAACAGGCGCTTAGCGTGGAAGAGAAGAGTCAGTTAGAGCAGGCCTTCGCGCAAAATAAAGCACTTGCGCAACTGGTGGCGATGCGTGATGAGTTAAGCCGGGTGTGGAGTAGCTCAACCGCGAGCACCGAACAATTAGTGCAAGACTTGCAAGCCTGGTTACAGAATGCACAACAAAGTGGCGTACAGAGTCTAGAGCAATTTGCTTTGCGCTTACGTCGTTATGCGGCATGATTGAAGCTTTAAATCCAGAACAACGTACTGCCGTCACTACCGATGCGCAGTACGTTCTTGTTTTAGCAGGTGCTGGAAGTGGCAAGACCAAGGTTTTAACGACGCGTATGGCGTGGTTAATTCAGAACGGATTAGTCAGTCCAGGCGGTATTTTAGCGGTAACTTTTACGAATAAAGCGGCGAAGGAAATGTTAAGCCGCATCAGTGCAATTCTGCCGATTAATACACGCGCCATGTGGGTGGGTACTTTCCATGGCCTGTGCAATCGCTTATTGCGTGCGCATTACCGTGATGTAGGCTTACCACAAAGCTTTCAAATCCTCGATATGAGTGATCAGTTATCGGTGATTAAGCGCTTACTAAAGCAGCATAATATTGATACGGAAAAATTCCCCGCTAAAGATGTACAGCGCTTTATCAATAATCAAAAAGAAAAAGGCATTCGCCCACAAGAGTTTCAACCCTATGATGCGCATGAAACACGTCTAACAGAGCTATATCTGCTGTATCAACAGCAATGTGATAAAGAAGGGGTAGTGGATTTTCCAGAGCTGCTTCTGCGTGCTTTCGAATTACTGAAAAATAATAGCTTAATTCGGGAACATTATCAGCGCCGTTTTGCCCATATCTTGGTGGATGAATTCCAAGACACTAATGATTTGCAATATAACTGGTTGCGCTTATTGGCTGGCAGTCAAGGTGCTTTATTTGCGGTGGGTGATGATGACCAGTCTATCTATGCTTTCCGGGGCGCCAATGTCGGTAATATGCAGGCCTTCGAGCGTGATTATGCACGGGGCAATATTATTCGTCTGGAGCAAAATTACCGCTCTTACAATAATATTTTAAATTCAGCGAATGCGCTAATTGAACATAATCATGATCGTCTTGGCAAGAACCTCTGGACTGATAGAGGTGAGGGTGAGCCCGTTCGTGTAATTGAGCTGAGCTCTGATAAGCATGAGGCGCAATGGATTGTCGATGAAGCCAAAAGCCTGATGAATGAAGGTTATGAGCGGCAACAGATTGCGGTGCTGTATCGTAGTAATGCGCAATCACGCGCCATTGAGCATGCTTTTTTCAGTGCCGGATTACCGTATCGTGTGTATGGTGGTTTGCGTTTCTTTGAGCGTCAAGAGGTCAAGCATGTCTTAGCGTATTTGCGCTTAATCCAGCATCTTGACGAGGATACCTCGTTCTTGCGCGTGGTGAATTTCCCCGCGCGCGGCATTGGTGCACGCACCTTAGAGAATTTAAATGATGCTGCTCAGCAAATTGGTTGTAGCTTAGCGATGGCAACAGGGGCTCTGAATGGTGCACCAGCGAAGAAATTGGTACAGTTTGTCCAACTCATTCAACAGATGCGTGAGGATGCACAGACCTTAAGCTTACCTGAACTCATGCAATACGTGATTGAGACCAGTGGTATTAAGGCTTTCTATGAGGCCGAGCGTGAAGGTGAGGATCGTTAGATAACCTAAGCGAGTTAGTGAATGCCGCACAGGTTTTTGTGTATGAAGAGAATTTTGAAGGCATGCCTGCACTGCAAGAGGTAACGCGGAGTGAAGGTGATGAC
>CAZIKJ010000066.1:0-2824 GCA_964539685.1 uncultured Pelistega sp. | reverse complement strand
ATGAAATCTTATTCATTTACTGAGGTTTTTTAATAGCCGCTAGAGCAATACAAAGCCAGGCAAATAAAAAGCTAACACCACCAATTGGAGTAATCATGCCAAGCGCAGGTGTGTCCGTTAAGACAAGGGCGTATAAACTGCCTGCAAACAAGACGATGGCAGCTACCATAAATTTAAGCCCAAAATTTTGCCACTTAGCGTGTAAAAAAGCCGATAGAGCGACGAGAACTAAGAGTGCAATGCTGTGACTTAATTGATAAAACACCGCGGTATTCCAGACCGCCAGACGCTCTGGGCTAAGACTTGCTTTAAGAGCATGTGCACCAAAAGCCCCTAGCGCAACGGCTAACATGCTAGAAAGGGCTGCAAATACAAGGTAAAAACGCATACAATATCCTGATATGATGATAATGCTTAAAGTCAAACCATATTGCTTTAAGCGTAATACATTGGTGCTTATTCTACCGCATTGTGCTTGCCTCAAATCGACATGCTTGCATTAGTTTGACAATGACTAGGACGAGAGCACCAACGAGAGTTATTTTACACGCCGACTCAATGAGTTAGGCATAAATCATGAGGTTAAGGTATGAGTTTATCGATTGCACAAGGTCTGGCGCAATTTCGCGAATTAATGGCAACAGCGCAAATTAGCGCTTGGATAGTGCCATCTGCAGATCCGCATTTATCAGAATACCTGCCAGAGTATTGGAAGCAGAGAGAATATTTGAGTGGTTTTACCGGCTCTGTAGGTACCTTGCTGATTACGGCTGACTTTTCAGGCTTGTGGGTTGATAGTCGTTATTGGGAACAAGCTAGTTTGCAGTTAGACGGTAGTGGCATCACATTAATGAAATTGGGCGATTCTAATGTTTTAGGTTTGAATGAGTGGTTGTGCCAGCAACTTGAAGCAGGCCAGTCTGTTGGTTTTAACGGTATGATTATGGCACTTAAGCAAGCCCGTCAATTAACGCAAGATTTAGAAAAAGTGGGCGTTAATATAGTGAGCGATAGAGACTTATTTGAGCAGCTTGCAATGACACGACCAGCCTTACCGCGTCAGGCCTTATATGAACATAAGGCACCATTTGTTAGTGAGTCTCGAGCAGCCAAATTACAGAAAGTGCGTGAACAGATGCAGCAAGCAGGTGCAGACTATCACTTTATCAGCGCCTTGGATGATATCGCTTGGATCTTGAATTTACGTGGCTCTGACGTGGATTATAATCCGGTCTTTTTAGCTCATCTATTAATTGATGCCGAGCATGCGCAACTCTTTATTCATGAGGGTAAGGTGGATGAGGCTTTAGCACAAACCTTAGCGGCTGATGGGATTGAACTCATTGACTATGACCGCAGTATCCCTGTTTTACAATCCTTGCCAGCTGAATCGAGTATGTTAATTGACCCAGCTCGTGTGACCTTAAGTATGAGTCAATCTTCGTGTGGTCATACAATTGAGCAAATCAATCCCTCACAATTATTTAAATCACAGAAAACTGCCCAGGATTTAGAGCATGTACGTCAAGCGATGGAGCAAGATGGCGCAGCTTTGTGTGAATTCTTTGCCTGGTTTGAGCAAGCTTTAGCGCAGGGCGAGGCTATCAGTGAGCTCATTGTGGATGAACAGATCTGCGCTGCTCGTGCACGACAAGAACACTATGTCTGTCCAAGTTTTGCTACGATTGCAGGCTTTAATGGCAATGGTGCTATGCCGCATTATCGCGCAACACCAGAGTCCTATGCCTATATTCAAGGTGATGGTTTATTGCTGATTGATTCAGGTGGCCAGTATCTGAATGGCACGACGGATATCACACGTGTAGTACCTGTTGGAACGATTTCGCAGGCTCATAAGCGTGATTATACGACGGTGTTAAAAGGCATGATCGCCTTATCCCAAGCGGTGTTTCCTGTTGGCTACCCAGCGCCTTTATTAGATACGCTGGCGCGTGTGCCCCTATGGCAAGAGGGAGTAGATTATGGTCATGGTACAGGTCATGGGGTAGGTTACTTTTTGAATGTCCATGAAGGTCCGCAAGTTATTTCACATCGTGCGGCGTCATTTCCGCACACCCAGATGCAAGCTGGCATGATTACTTCGAATGAGCCTGGTGTCTATCGTCCAGGTCAGTGGGGTATTCGCATCGAAAATTTAGTGTGCAATGTACCTGCAGAGCGTACTGAGTTTGTTGATACGCTGAAATTCGAGACCTTAACTTTATGCCCAATTGATACCCGTTGCATAGAGAAGAGTTTGCTGACTGCGGAGGAAGTGGAGTGGCTGAATAATTATCATGCCGAGGTTTTACAGCGCTTACGTTCACGTGTATCTGGGGCAGCGCTTGCTTGGTTGGAGTTACGTACACAAGCGATTTAAGTCAGTATGAAAATCAAGCCCAGACGCGACGAAGGCAGTCTGGGCTTATTTGACGTCTAGCACTAAGGTGGTTTAGCTGTACAAGCAGTCTTGCTAGTTTATCCGAATAAAGAGTAGGCTGGCGCGATCATCCGAATAAATAGTAGGCTGGTGCTTTCACAAAAAGTACGCATGATAATCCAATAAGAAGCGCGTATGTACTTATTTTAAGCAGCGTAGGCAATAGTATTGTTCTGAATTTCATGTGCTTGAGTTGATGGTGTGTTTTTGGCATTCAAATTACGCTGGCGTATGCGCTGCTTATATTTAATACGACGCCATAATTTATCGTGCAAGGGGAGTAGTAAGACATTGCAGATTGGCTCCACCACAGCCATTAAACCGCCAAAAGCCAAAGAGCCTGTAAAGCCATAGCTAATGGCAAAGGCAACGCTCATATGTAGC
>CAZIKJ010000065.1:0-1767 GCA_964539685.1 uncultured Pelistega sp. | reverse complement strand
ACTCACAACTGAGCCGTTTCTCACAGATGTGTGGTGCCGAGTTGCCACGTTGGATTCGTATGCGACTTGCGCAATATGCCGATGATCGCGAGTCAATTCGTCAATTTGGTATTGATGTGATTAGCAAGATGTGCCAAGAATTAATGGCTTATGGTGCACCTGGCTTACACTTCTATACATTGAATGGCTCAGCAAGTACATTGGCCATTTGGAATAATATTAAAGATTAAACTTTTAAGATGACTCCTAACCATCATCAGACCTTAAGTATGCGTAGCAATACGTTGCTTAAGGTCTTATTCTTTGGTGTAATGAGAATTTAATGTAATTCTTAGTGGCAGTTAGACTTAGTGGCAGTTAGACGAAATAACAGCGTGCGCAGTGCATTCAACACTTAAAACCACTCGGTGTCAGAATCGCATTCAGTGGCACATCATGCGGTGCTGCTTGGTAAGTACAATCTTCAATTAATCCCTCATCCCAGGCGAGTCCCAGTGTATACGGAAGGTATCCTTGACTCTGCCACAGTGCTAAAGTGCGGTCGTAGTAACCTTTACCATAACCTAAGCGATCTCCGAACATGGTAAAGCCCAGAACAGGCACTAAGACTAAATCAGGCATGTCGGCACGCTCGGTTAAAGCGGGTTCAGGAATATTGAAATGACCTGGTTGCATGGGTGCCTCTTCAGCCCAGAGATAAAATGCTAAAGGTGCATCAAGCTCTAGCACTTTAGGTAGGCTGATGGTATGCCCTTGGCGGCTAAGTTGGCGTAGGGCAGGCTTAATATCAAGCTCCTGGGCAATCGGCCAAAAGGCGGCAATCTGCAAGCGCTTACCTTGGCTATGTCGCTCTATACAGCTGACTAATAGCGTGACCAACTCTTGACTGAGCTCGGCTCTGCGCTCGGGGCTTAACGCTTTGCGTTTGGCTAAAAGCGCTTGTCGTAAAACTGTATTGGGGTTTGTGTTATCCTGCATATAAATTGTCCTCACTATGGCTCACCAGAAAAGTAATCACGTATGAAGAAAATTACCCTTAGCTTTGTTTTGCTGAATTTGATGGCGCTAGGTCTGAGTGCCTGCTCTTCTAACGATAGTGCTTCGCTTGCATCGCAGGCTTTAATGAATAGTGCCAGTGCACAAGACTCGAAGCCACAAGTTGATTATAGACCAATCCGTGCGGTTCCCGCTCAAGCGCGTACTGCCGTGACAATGGCATATGAGGCGCGTAATCGACGAGAATGGGAGCAACTCCCTGGCTATGGGCAAATTGCTAAGGACGATCATGAGTTGGGAGCTTATCCGATGTTCTGGTATTGGCGTCAGCAGTTACAAGATAGCCGCTTACCGATCGATTATAGTGGGGTACAGCAGTTTATTCAAAGTCATCCGAATAGCTATGTGGCAGAACGCTTAACCGCTGACTTACAAATGGCCGGTGCGCGGCGCGGTGAGTTTAATCAGGTGAAGCAGTTTGGTCTGACACGTCTGAATGCATCGGCGCCCAAGTGTGCGTATTATCAAGCACAAGCAGCAACTGGGGTGAAGGTGGATAAGTCAGAGGCCCTGAAAACCTTCCACGCCAATCCGAATTGTTGGGATATGTTGCGTACACTTCGTAATGTGGGTCAAATAGGTTTCGCTGATTTGCAAGCGCAGATGCGCGATGCCGTGGAATATGATAACAAAGCCAATGCACGTCAATTCGCTGGCTTAGTTTTTGATGCAGGGCAGATGCGAGATTATGATGCGATTCTTGCCAATCCG
>CAZIKJ010000064.1:0-3747 GCA_964539685.1 uncultured Pelistega sp. | reverse complement strand
GAGTACGTGTATGTATATCCCTGAGGCTTTTAAAGAAATCAGAGTCGAAGAAATTGAGCGAATTATTAAAGAATATCCTTTTGCCAGTGTTGTCGCGAATACAGTCGAGGGACTGACTGCTGTGCACGTGCCGCTGATTCTAAAGCGCAATAAGTATCTTGTGGGTCATATTGCCAAGAATAATAATCTCCCTGCATTATTAGAGAAGAACCATGAGGTGATGTGCATTTTCAGAGGGGAGGATGCTTATATCTCGGCCAATTATTATCCGAAAAAAGCCGCTAAAGACAAGCATGTGCCCACTTGGAATTACCAAGTGATTCATGTCTATGGTCAGATTCGATTTCATGAAGACCAGCGCTCAAGACTTGCAGCAATTGGATATTTAACCAAGCAAATTGAAGAACAAACAAATGGTCCTGACGCTTGGAAGATGTCGGATGCGCCTCCCGACTATATTATGCAGTTAGTCGATCAGACTATTGCGTTCGATGTGGTGATTACGAAGATCTTAGCGAAATCTAAGCTTGGTCAGATTGATACTAAGAGTGATTCCGATGCTGTGATTGAGCAACTGGAGTGTCGCGGTGAAGTGGGTATGGCCGAATGTATGCGTAGGCTCGAGAGAGAGGATTAGTTAAAAAGTAAAAACCACCCCGTAGGGTGGCTCTTCACGTTTATCGCTTAGTCTTCCTTACGTAGGTGAGGGAAGAGTAAAACGTCGCGAATACTTGGGCTATCGGTCAACAACATAATTAAGCGGTCAATACCGATACCGCAACCACCCGCTGGAGGCATACCGTACTCTAAAGCGCGAATGTAGTCAGCGTCATAGTACATGGCTTCTTCGTCACCAGCGTCTTTAGCTTTTACTTGAGCCATAAAGCGCTCAGCTTGGTCTTCAGGGTCATTCAACTCTGAGAAGCCGTTGGCGATTTCACGACCTGTAATAAATAATTCAAAGCGCTCGGTAATACCTTCTTGAGTATCTGAAGCACGTGCTAATGGAGAAACTTCAACTGGGTAGTCAATGATAAAGGTTGGGTTCCACAGATGGCTTTCAGCGGTTTCTTCAAAAAAGGCTAATTGTAGAGCACCTAGGCCAGCATTCTTCAGCACAGGACCATCAACTTCGTTACCAATAAATTTGCGTAATTCAGCGCGTAAGAAAGCCTCGTCTTTTAGTTGCTCTTCATTGTATTGTGGAGCGTATTTCGTAATTGCTTGCACAATAGTTAGGCGTTCAAAGGGTGACTCTAAATCGAGCTCACGACCTTGGTGTGTTAACTTAGCTGAACCTGTTGTACGGCGCGCTGTTTCACGGATTAAGTGCTCGGTAAAGTTCATAATCCATTGATAATCGGTATATGCCGCATAGAATTCCATCATGGTAAATTCTGGATTATGACGAGGGCTCACGCCTTCATTACGGAAGTTGCGGTTAATCTCGAATACACGCTCAAAGCCACCAACCACTAAGCGCTTCAAATATAACTCTGGGGCAATGCGTAGGTACATATCCATGTCCAAGGCATTGTGGTGGGTGATAAATGGCTTAGCTGCAGCACCACCAGGGATTGGTTGCAACATGGGGGTTTCCACCTCAAGGAATTGCTCATCCATCATTAGGCTACGCAGATGATTAATCGCTGCGCTGCGCTTTCTAAAGGTGTCACGTGTTTCATCGGTCATGATGAGGTCGACATAACGTTGGCGATAACGTAATTCTTGATCGGCAATGCCATGGAATTTATCGGGTAGGGGACGTAAAGATTTACTAATCAATTCAAGCGATTGGGCACGTATTGATAATTCGCCTTTATTGGTTTTAAACATTAAACCCTTAACGCCTAAAATATCACCAATATCCCAAGTCTTAAATTGTTCGTAGACGTCCTCACCAATATTGGCTTTATCCAAATAAATCTGGATGCGTCCACTTACGTCTTGTAGTGTGGCGAAGCTAGCCTTACCCATTACACGTTTGAGCATCATGCGGCCGGCCACACAAGCGCTGTTCTCTTGTGGATCTAAATCGGCTTTCTCAATAGCATCGTACTTGTCATGCAAGTCTTGTGCTTTATCGCTAGGACGGAAATTATTCGGAAATGCGATGCCTTTTTCTTGACGGATTTTATCAAGCTTAGCGCGACGCTCAGCGATTAATCGGTTCTCATCAAGTTCAGGAGTTTGAGTTTGTTCAGTCATGATTATTTTAAGGGGTAATTAAACGAATATCTTGTAAGGTTTGTTGGCCAAATTCTGGGCTAAGGCTGTAAGCTAATATCTGTTTAGCGACAGCGAGTGGTGAGCTTAAGGCTTGCTCAGCATGTAAATCAATAAAACGCTGGATATTGGGGAAGTCCTCGGCGGTACTTTGGCGAATATCAGCTTGCATAGCAGTGTCGAGCACGCCAGGTGCGATAGATGCAATCTGGGCAAAAGGCGCTTCAACTTGTAAGACCTCGCTATAACGGTCTAAAGCCGCTTTGCTGGCACAATACACCGCCCAACCAGGGTAGGGCTTGCGTGCTGCACCAGATGAAATATTTATTACTTGAATCTGTGGCGTGACTGATGAATGTGCTTCATGGCTAGACTTGGCTGTATGCACAAACACACTGCTTAAATAAATCACGGCACTGATATTCAAGTTCATGGCTTGAGCAATTGTGGCGCTTTCTGAGCCTAACTGCGCTAAGCCTACATATTGTGCCATTGGCCCGAGTGTACCCGCATTATTAATGAGGAGATAACGCTCGGGGACTTGTGAATTGAGGGCAGCTTGAGATGGTTGTTGCTCATTAGCCGTGGCGACCTTCCTCGGTTCAAACATAGCGGCATTAGCAGTTTGTGCTTGCCCACGTTGAGGCGTAGCAAATTGCTGAAACCATGCTTGCACTTGCTCAGCGACCGCTGGCCATTGAGTGGCATCACTTAGATCGCAGGCGATATGTTGCAACTGGCAACCGTGTTGCGCGGCTATTTGAGTGGTTTGTTCATCGGCATGTGCCCGGCGCGCAAGAGTGAGTACATGCGTACACTGACTTGCCAGTTCATGCGCGAACGCCTGCCCTAGACCACGTGAAGCACCAGTCACTATGGCTACCGTACGAGGAGAGGGCGCAAGGCGTGCGTTCATGATTTAGATTCCTAATTTAAGGCTAGCTTCGATAAAGGGATCAAGATCGCCATCAAGGACTTTCTGGGTATTCGAAATCTCAACGTTGGTACGAAGATCTTTAATACGGCTTTGGTCTAAGACATACGAGCGAATCTGATGCCCCCAACCGACTTCGGTTTTGGCATCTTCCATACGCTGTTGGTCTTCCATACGCTTACGCATCTCTAGCTCGTACAGCTTAGAGCGCAACATGGACATGGCTTCCGCTTTATTACGGTGTTGTGAGCGGTCATTCTGACATTGCACCACAATGCCTGTCGGTCCATGAGTAATCCGTACCGCAGAGTCCGTCTTATTAATATGCTGACCACCTGCACCACTTGCGCGATAGGTATCAATGCGTAAATCCGCAGGATTAATGTCAATCTCAAAAGAGTCATCAATCTCAGGGTAGACGTAGATACTGGCAAATGAGGTATGACGGCCATTGGAGGAGTCAAAAGGACTCTTACGCACGAGACGATGCACACCGCTTTCAGTACGTAAAAAACCAAAAGCATATTCGCCTTCTACTTTAATCGTGGCAGATTTGATACCCGCAACATCACCGTCGGACTCTTCCA
>CAZIKJ010000063.1:0-1899 GCA_964539685.1 uncultured Pelistega sp. | reverse complement strand
ACACTGCCCTCAACAGAATGGAATGATTGAACGTTTTATTCGTACGCTCAAAGAGCAATGTGTACATCGGCAGCGTTTTGAGAGCATACAACATGCTAATCGCGTGTTAGCGGACTGGATCGGGTTTTACAACCATCAACGCCCACACCAGTCCTTGGGCATGAAGTCACCCGTTGAAGTCAGAGAGGCTTTAGCGGCATAATGTGAGCAGAAAGTGCTGGGTCATTACAACTCTTCCCTAAAATTACCGTGCTCTGTAACTAACACGCAACACTATAAAATAAGTTGATTTACTGTGAAATTTCTAATCCTCGCCAGTCTCTCTGGCTCCCTAACTGGCTTTCGTAAGCCCTTAATTCAAGCCTTGGTCGATAATAGCCTTGAAGTTCACGCTGCCGCTCCCGGACTATTAGCCAATAGCAAAGTGCTGAATGAGTTATCCGCCATGGGTGTTATTTGCCATGATGCAGCGTTATCGCGTACGGGCATGAATCCTATTGCTGATGTAAAAGCCATGTTTGCTTTACGTCGCTTGATGAAAGAAATTCAGCCTGATTACTTTATGGGCTATACCATTAAGCCGGTGATTTACGGCAACTTGGCTGCGTGCTTGGCGGGTGTGCCGTATCGTTTTGCGCTGATTACTGGCTTGGGTTATGCATTTGTGGATGATGATCAGTCATTCAAGCGTAAGGCTGTAAACCAGATTGTTGTGCGCTTATACGCAGCAGCATTAAAGCGTTGTCAGGCGGTATTTTTTCAAAATCATGACGATGAAGCTTTGTTTAGACGGCTAGGCATTCTTGGCGAAAACTCTACTTCCATTGTAGTCAATGGTTCGGGTGTGCCAGTGAGTGAATATGCTTTTGAGCCAGCACCGCAGTATGAAGCTCCTGTGTTCTTTTTAATGGCGCGTTTAATTGCTGCTAAGGGTGTGCGGGTATATACGGAGGCAGCTAAGCAAATAAAGCAAACTCACCCCAATGCGCGCTTTATTATTGCCGGTTCGCTTGATACAAACCCTGATGCGATTTCAGAGCAAGAACTCAACTTCTGGATTGAAAACGATATTATCGATTACCGTGGGCGGTTAAGCGATGTGAAGCCTGTCCTTAAAGAATGCTCGGTTTATGTGCTGCCTAGTTATTACCGCGAAGGCGTACCGCGCTCCATTTTAGAAGCACTCTCAGTAGGCCGTGCGGTCATTACTACTGATTCAGTCGGCTGCCGTGAAACCGTTATTGATGGCGATAACGGTTTTTTAGTGCCGGTTAAAGATGCTGTCGCACTGGCTAACGCTATGCTCAAGTTCATTGAGCAGCCCGAGTTAATCGCCACTATGGGCATCCGCTCACGTGAAATGGCCGAGCAGAAATACGATGTAGAAATAGTGAACCGGCAGATGCTTGAGGGCATGGGTTTGTAGGGAGGCTTTCCTATGTGTCACCCTATTTGTCACCTAAATGTTTCAGAGGACAAGCATGGGCCGTAATTCAGCAGCACTTAAATATTTATGAACATTATTTAAAGGGTTAAATTTTAATGTCAAGTGAATCAAAGCTAAAGTATCTCGTTACTGGTGCTGCCGGTTTTATCGGTATGTACACCGTGAAGCGCCTACTACGGCAAGGCCATCAAGTCATTGGTTTAGATAATTTGAACGACTACTATGAGCAGGAATTAAAAGCATACCGCCTGACTCAACTGGTGCCGCACACCAACTTTACCTTTGTTGAAATGGACTTAGCTGACCGTAAAGGGATGGCTGAAGTTTTTTCAACAGAGCAGTTTGATCGAGTGATTCATCTTGCCGCCCAAGCGGGGGTACGCTATTCCATCGAGAATCCTTTTGCGTATGTGGATAGCAATCTTGTGGGTATGATGACTATTCTAGAAGGC
>CAZIKJ010000062.1:0-6723 GCA_964539685.1 uncultured Pelistega sp. | reverse complement strand
CTTTATGATCCGAGCAATGAGCATGATGCCTGTGGTGTTGGCTTTGTCGTCAATATTAAGGGCAAGAAAAGCAATACGATTATCCAACAAGGTTTAAAAATTCTTGAAAACTTAGACCATCGTGGTGCTGTGGGTGCGGATAAATTAATGGGTGATGGTGCGGGTATTTTGATTCAATTACCTGACCAACTGTATCGTGAAGAGATGGCCAAGCAGGGCGTCAAATTACCACCTGAGGGTGAGTATGGCGTGATTATGGTGTTCCTGCCGAAAGAGATGGCTTCTCGCTTAGCCTGTGAGCGCGAGCTTGAACGTGCGGTCCGTGATGAGGGTCAAGTCTTATTAGGCTGGCGCGATGTCCCCGTAGATACAGAGATGGAGATGTCGCCGACCGTGCGTGATGTAGAGCCGGTGATTCGTCAATTATTTATCGGTCGCGGTCCTGATGTGATGGTGCCCGACGCCTTGGAGCGCAAACTCTACGTTATCCGCAAAACCGCTAGCCACGCGATTCAGCAGATGAATCTTGCGCATAGTAAGGAATATTATGTACCATCCGCTTCCGTGCGTACCGTGGTGTATAAGGGCTTATTATTAGCGGACCAAGTAGGTAAATACTTTCGTGATCTAGTAGACCCACGTGCGGTATCGGCTTTGGCCCTAGTGCATCAACGCTTCTCTACCAATACTTTCCCTGCCTGGCCACTTGCCCACCCGTATCGCATGATTGCCCATAATGGTGAGATTAATACGGTAAAAGGCAACTTTAATTGGTTGCGCGCCCGTGAAGGGATGATGGAGTCACCTGTTCTAGGACAGGACTTAAATAAACTCTATCCGATTGTCTATGAAGGCCAGTCTGATACCGCTACCTTCGATAACTGTTTAGAGTTAATGGTGAATTCTGGCTATTCTTTAGCGCACGCTATGATGATGATGATCCCTGAGGCTTGGGAGCAGCACACCTATATGGATGAGAATCGTCGCGCTTTCTACGAATACAATGCGGCCAAGATGGAGCCATGGGATGGCCCAGCTGCCGTGGCCTTTACCGATGGTCGTCAAATTGGTGCGACACTTGACCGCAACGGCTTGCGCCCAGCACGTTATGTGGTGACCGATGATGATATGGTTATCTTGGCCTCTGAAGCCGGCACCCTGAGCATACCGGAGCACCGTATAGTGAAAAAATGGCGCTTACAACCAGGTAAGATGCTACTGATTGATCTTGAGCAGGGCCGTATTATTGATGATAAAGAAATCAAAAATCAACTTGCCAATAGCCGACCTTATAAAGAATGGATTAGCCGCTTACGCGTGAAGTTAGAGGACTTGGTGGCGCCACAGGATGCGGTGATTACACCCTTAACGAACTCATCAGCTAGCCTATTAGATCGTCAACAGGCTTTTGCTTGGACCCAAGAAGATATTAAATTTATTCTTGAGCCCATGATCAAGACTGGCGAAGAGGCTATCGGCTCTATGGGCAATGATGCGCCAATCACCGTCTTATCAAGCCGTACCAAGCCTTTTTACAATTATTTCCGTCAACTCTTTGCGCAGGTGACCAATCCACCGATTGACCCGATTCGTGAGCAGTTGGTGATGTCTTTAGTGTCCTTTATTGGACCGAAACCGAATCTTTTAGACATTAATAATGTCAATCCACCACAACGGATTGAGGTATCACAACCGATTCTAGATCATGACGGAATGTGGCGCTTACGGAATATTGAGCAATACACCGATCATAAATTCCGTAGCTTTGAATTAGATATTACCTATCCAGTGAGCTGGGGTGTTGAAGGCATTGAAGCGAGTATCGCCTCCTTATGTGCGAGTGCAGCCGATGCGGTGCGTAGCGGTTATACCATTTTAATTCTAACCGATCGCAAAGTGGATGCTGAGCATGTGGCCATTCCGGCGCTCTTGGCTACTTCGGCTATTCATCAACACTTGATTCGTATGGGTTTACGTACCAATACAGGTTTGGTTGTGGAGACGGGTTCAGCACGTGAAGTGCATCACTTCGCCCTCTTGGGTGGTTATGGTGCGGAAGCAATTCATCCATATTTAGCTATTGAGACCATCCAGAGCCTCACGCAAGATGCGGAAAAAGGCGTCTATAACTTTATTAAAGCTATTGGTAAAGGCTTAAACAAAGTGATGTCTAAAATGGGCATCTCCACCTATATGTCCTATACTGGCGCACAAATTTTCGAAGCGATTGGTCTGCAAGCGAAGCTCGTGGATAAGTACTTTACCGGTACACCAAGCAATATTGAAGGGATTGGGGTTTTTGAAGTGGCTGAAGAAGCTCTGCGTGCGCATAAAGCAGCCTTCGGTGGTGAGTTGGTCTTGAATGATGCGCTTGATGCCGGTGGTGACTATGCCTTCCGTGTTCGTGGCGAAGAACATATGTGGACACCCGATTCAATTGCGAAATTACAGCACTCAACTCGTGCCAATAGCTATCGTACGTATAAAGAGTATGCCCAGCTGATTAATGACCAATCTAAGCGTCATATGACCTTACGTGGTTTATTTGAATTTAAACTTAATCCAAGTACTGTGATTCCATTAGATGAAGTGGAACCTGCGAAAGAAATCGTCAAGCGCTTTGCGACAGGCGCTATGTCCTTAGGCTCTATTTCAACTGAAGCCCATGCCGTATTAGCCGTTGCGATGAACCGCTTAGGCGGTAAGTCGAATACGGGTGAGGGCGGTGAAGATGAATTACGTTATCGTCACGAGCTTAAAACCGGCCAGAGTGGTGTGAAAGCTGAAGATACCTTAGCCTCAGTCTTAGGCTCTGATCGTATTGCCGCACATGTGCCACTACAGGCAGGTGATTCACTACGCTCTAAAATTAAACAAGTGGCCTCGGGTCGCTTTGGAGTGAGCGCTGAGTACTTAAGCAGTGCCGATCAGATTCAAATTAAGATGGCCCAAGGCGCCAAGCCAGGCGAGGGTGGTCAATTACCAGGCCATAAAGTCTCTGAGTATATTGCTAAATTGCGCTATTCAGTGCCAGGCGTGGGCTTGATTTCACCACCACCCCATCATGATATTTACTCGATTGAAGACTTGGCGCAATTGATCCATGATTTGAAGAATGTGAATCCACGTGCTTCCATCTCGACCAAATTAGTTTCTGAGGTGGGTGTGGGTACGGTAGCAGCGGGTGTGGCTAAAGCCAAATCTGATCATATTGTGATTGCGGGCCATGATGGTGGTACCGGTGCCTCACCGATTTCCTCGATTAAGCATGCAGGTACGCCTTGGGAGTTAGGTTTATCTGAGGCGCAACAAACCTTGGTCCTTAATCGCTTACGCAGCCGTGTGCGCCTACAAGCTGATGGTCAGATGAAGACTGGCCGTGATGTGGTGATTGGTGCCTTGCTTGGTGCTGATGAGTTTGGTTTTGCGACGGCTCCCTTAGTCGTTGAGGGCTGCATTATGATGCGCAAGTGTCACTTGAATACCTGTCCTGTCGGCGTGGCCACACAAGACCCAGCCTTACGTGCGAAATTTACCGGTAAGCCAGAACATGTGGTGAATTACTTCTTCTTTATTGCCGAAGAAGTACGTGAAATTATGGCGCAATTGGGTATTCGTAAATTTGAAGACTTAATTGGCCGCACCGATTTACTGGATATGCGCGCTGGTATTGAGCATTGGAAAGCCAAGGGCTTAGATTTCAGCCGTGTATTCTATCAACCAGAGATCGATACACCGCGCTTACATACTGAGGGTCAAGATCATGGTCTAGAGAATGCCCTCGATAATCAATTAATCGAGCGTAGTAAGAATGCGATTGAACGCGGCGAGAAAGTCTCCTTCATCGTGCCAGTGCGCAACCGTAATCGCACCATTGGTGCCATGTTATCTGGTGTGGTTGCTCATAAATATGGTCATGAGGGCTTGCCTGATGACACCATCCATATCCAATGTAATGGTGTAGCAGGTCAGAGTTATGGCGCCTTCTTAGCGCATGGTATTACCTTCGAGCTAGTCGGTGAGGGCAATGACTATGTGGGCAAAGGCCTCTCGGGCGGACGTATTAGTGTCCGTGCACCGAACGATTTCCGTGGCTATGGTCCTGATCATATTATTGCGGGTAATACCGTACTTTACGGTGCCCTTGCAGGTGAAGCCTTTTTCAATGGGGTGGTGGGTGAGCGCTTTGCCGTGCGTAACTCAGGCGCTGCTGCTGTGGTTGAAGGGACTGGTGACCATGGTTGCGAATATATGACTGGGGGCACCGTCGTGGTATTGGGTAAAACAGGCCGTAACTTTGCCGCAGGCATGTCAGGTGGCGTGGCCTATGTTTGGGATCCAGAAGGTGAGTTTAGTACGCGCTGTAATTTAAGCATGGTGGATTTTGAACCTGTACTAAGTCAATTAGAGCAAGAGCAAGCGAATCAACCAGAAATCTGGCATGCGGTACAACGCGGTGGAGAGCGTGAAACCGATGAAGTGATTTTACGTCGCCTTATCGAAGATCATTATCGCTATACCGGCAGCTTCCGCGCTCGTGACCTCTTAGGCGATTGGCCGCGTGCTCGCCAACAATTTGTCAAAGTCATGCCGAAAGAGTATCGCCGCGCCTTAGCCGAGCTCTGGACTGCACCACAAACCACCCAAAAAGTTGCTTAAGGATTGATTATCATGGGAAAAGAAACTGGATTTTTAGAATTTGAACGTCTCTCTGAAAGTTACGAAGCACCGCAGGCACGCCTCAAGCACTATAAAGAGTTTGTCTTAGCACTTGAGGATAAGCAAGCCTCACAGCAGGGCGCACGTTGCATGGACTGTGGCATCCCATTCTGCACGAATGGTTGTCCAGTGAATAATGTGATTCCTGATTGGAACGACTTGGTCTATCGCCAACAATGGCAGCAGGCCGCACAGGTCTTACATTCGACCAATAACTTTCCTGAGTTTACTGGCCGAATTTGCCCAGCGCCTTGTGAAGCGGCCTGTACTTTAAATATCAATAATGATGCCGTCGGTATTAAGTCCATTGAGCATGCGATTATTGATAAGGCTTGGGCTCAAGGTTGGGTTAGCCCACAAGTGCCGAGTAAGAGAACCGGGAAAAAAGTCGCTGTGGTGGGTTCAGGCCCCGCAGGCCTAGCCGCCGCCCAGCAATTGGCACGAGCCGGCCATAGCGTGACGGTATTTGAAAAGAACAACCGTATTGGTGGCTTATTGCGCTATGGTATCCCTGACTTTAAATTAGAGAAGAGCCTCATTGAGCGCCGTCTCTTGCAGATGGAGGCTGAGGGCGTAGAGTTTCGTCCATCAAGCTATATCGGTCAGGCTAAGGATGCTATGGATGATGGTCTGAGCGTAATTAGCCCAGAGCAATTGCAAGCGGATTATGATGCGGTGGTGATGGCAGGAGGCTCGGAAGTGCCACGTGACCTCCCCGTCCCAGGCCGTCAGCTGGATGGTGTGCACTTTGCCATGCAGTTCCTAACTCAGCAGAACCGTCAGAATGCAGGCGATCGCTTGAAGGATCAAATCAGTGCTAAAGGTAAGCATGTGGTGGTGATTGGTGGCGGTGATACCGGCTCAGATTGTGTCGGCACCAGTAATCGTCAGGGTGCCGCTAGTGTGACCCAGATTGAATTAATGCCGAAATTACCTGAGCAAGAAGATAAGGCATTGACCTGGCCGTATTGGCCTGCGAAATTACGTACCTCATCCTCACACGATGAAGGCTGTGAGCGTGATTGGGCGATTGTCACCAAGTCCTTTGAAGGCAAGAAAGACAAACTCACTAAAATCATCGCTGCGCGCGTAGAGTGGGTGCGTGATGAGCAGACAGGGCAGATGAAGATGCAAGAAGTCGAGGGCTCTGAGTTTGAAATTAAAGCGGATTTGGTTTTCTTGGCCATGGGCTTTGTCTCACCAGTAGAGCAAGTGCTGAATGCCTTCGCTGTCGATAAGGACGCGCGTGGTAATGTGCGTGCGAATACCGACGATTATAAAACCAGCGTGCCTAAAGTGTTTGCAGCAGGTGATATGCGTCGCGGTCAATCCCTAGTGGTTTGGGCGATCCGCGAAGGTCGTCAATGTGCTCGTGCGGTGGATGAATACTTAATGGGCGCAAGTGTCCTGCCACGCTAATTGTTCTGCTTTAAAATCCTGTTTATGCTCACTGCGCTTATAAGGTGCGGTGAGCTTTTTACTAAAAAGAAGTAGCATTTTTACTAAAAAATATCAAATTACGTATTTAAATTGTTGATTAGGCAGATAGTTAACAGAGACTATAAAAATTCGTTATAATAGTCATCTTTCCCTTATTTTTCATTTTATTGTGTCAAGTGTAGAACACCATCCAGAGATGATTCTGGAATTGACTGATGTCTCCTTGGGCTACGGTGAGCGAACCATTCTAAGCGATCTCAATGTGCGCGTGCACCGTGGAGAGGTTATCGCCTTAATTGGAGGCTCTGGTTCAGGTAAGACGACGATGTTGCGAGCAGCAACGGGTCAGTTGCGCCCGCAAAAAGGGTGCGTGTCTTTATATGGCCAAGATATTACGCAAATTAGTCATGAGAAGATGCGACTATTGCGCCAACGCATGGGAGTCTTGTTCCAACAAGGCGCTTTGTTTACGGATTTAGATGTTTTTGATAATGTGGCTTTCCCCTTGCGTGAGCTACGCAATGATCCTGAGTCGGTGATTTTTGACAAGGTATTAAGTAAGCT
>CAZIKJ010000061.1:0-4009 GCA_964539685.1 uncultured Pelistega sp. | reverse complement strand
CCCTGGGCATATGCTCTTGATGTGTCCCATTGAGTTTTCCCATAACTATATATTTCACAAGGATCGTTTACGATGAAGCGTACACTTATCTCCCTTTTAGCAGCAGGTGCTTTTCTAGTTTCACCTGTCGTCTTGGCTGATACATTAACCGTTTCAGCAGCGGCCAGTTTAACCAATGCCTACACAGAAATCGGCAAGAATTTTGAGGCGAAGAATCCTGGTGATAAAGTAGAGTTCAACTTCGGTGCTTCGGGTGCTTTATTGCAGCAAATCTTACAAGGTGCGCCTGTGGATGTGTTTGCCTCAGCAGACCAAGCCACGATGGATAAGGCCGTGACCGAGAATATGGTCAAGAAAGACACTCGCGTTGATTTCGTTGGCAATGGTTTGGTGGTGATTGTGCCTGTAGACAGTCAGCTTAGCATTACCTCCTTGCAAGACTTGAAGGGTGATAATGTGAAACACGTAGCGATGGGTAACCCAGATACAACCCCTAATGCGCGTTATGCACGTGCAGCGATGCAGAAAGATGGCGTATGGGAAGCGGTAGAACCTAAGCTAGTATTAGGTGCGAACGTGCGTCAGAGTTTAAGTTATGTTAGCCGCGGCGAAGTGGAGGCAGGTTTTGTCTTTTCTACCGATGCGAAACAAGATGAAGGTAAGGTAAAAGTCGCTCTGGTTGTACCAACTGTAGCGGCAGGTGAGAAAGCGGGAGAGTGGGTACCTAATCCAATTGTGTACCCAATTGCCGAAACGACGCAGAATAAATCTAAACTTGCTGCTGACTTTATGGCGTATGTCCTTTCTGATGAGGGCCAAGGCGTACTGGCGAAGTATGGCTTTGTACCGATCAAGGAAATGACTAAATAATAAGAAAAGCTTAGGATTTCGCAATATGGAAGGATTCAGTCCTAATGACTGGAGTGCATTGCAGTTGACGTTAAAGGTCTCCTTTTACGCCACTTTCTTCGCTTTCGTCATCGGTGTTGCGTTTGCATGGGTATTGGCGCGGTTTCGTTTTCCAGGTAAGAACTTACTGGATGCGATACTCACCTTACCCATGGTTCTACCCCCTACTGTTTTAGGTTACTATTTATTGGTCTTATTTGGCCGTCGTGGTACATTCGGTCCTTGGTTGGAGAATACCTTTGGCTTGCAGCTGGTTTTTACGTGGCAAGGTGCGGTCGTTGCCGCGACGGTGGTGGCTTTTCCCCTAGTCTTTAAATCAGCACGAGCCGCATTTGAAGACGTCGAGAAGAATTTAGAATACGCCGCACGTACCTTGGGCTCCAGTGGTTTCGGGGTCTTTTTCCGTGTTAGCTTGCCCCTCGCCGTACGTGGAATCACCGCTGGTACTTTGCTCGCCTTCGCCCGTGCGATGGGTGAATTCGGTGCTACCTTAATGTTGGCGGGTAATTTACCTGGACGCACGCAGACCTTATCGATGGCCGTGTACGATGCCGTGCAAGCGGGGGATGATATTCGAGCGAATGCCTTGGTCTTATTGATTTCTGTCGTCTGTGTGACGGTCTTAGCAGTGTCGGGCTACTGGTTAGCGCCCAAGCGTTAAACTTAATTGACGACTCTTTGCCGGTGTAGCTAATGCAACGGGGAGGCGTAGTCACCAGCCAATCAAAGTTAATATGATAAATCAGCGAATCATCTAAGAGACTATGCAATTACACGTGAATTATGCGCTCACCTTGAAGAATAAATCAGGTAAAAATAAGCGCGAATTTCCCCTTAAGGTCAATTTCAGCACGCATGAAGATCGTACCGTGATTTTTGGCCCTTCGGGCTGCGGCAAAAGCGTGACCCTGCAAGTCATCGCCGGCTTATTGAAACCCACCACTGGTAAGGTAGAGCTACAAGATACCGTACTCTTTGATAGCGCCAAGCAGATTAATGTGCCGGCGAATCAACGTCGCATCGGCTATGTTTTTCAAGATTATGCCTTATTCCCCCATCTCTCGGTGATGGAGAATGCGGGCTATTCCTTGCGTCAGTGGCCCATCCCCTTATCTGCCGAGAATAAGCAGCGGATTATGGAGATGTTGGACGTATTCGGTATGAGTGATTTGGCTCATAGCCTGCCGAGCCAACTCTCGGGGGGACAGCGTCAGCGTGTGGCTTTGGCCCGTGCACTACTCAGTAAGCCAGAGATATTACTGCTGGATGAACCGCTCTCCGCAATGGACGTCTTGTTACGCGTGAAGATGCGTGAAGAACTGATTCAAATTCAGCAACGCTTTAAGGTGCCCATGATCATCATTACGCATGATCTGGATGATGTGAAAGCGCTTGCCAACTCAATCGTGGTCTTTAAACAAGGTGCGATTGCGGATGTTTTACCTTATGAACAAATGCGTCAAGAATTTGGTGAGGAGCAGGCTTGGGAACAGGTGTTACAAGCCAGTCGCAAGGCATTTGGCATTTAAAATAATTTATTTTTGCTGATTAAAGCGTCGCCAGAATCACCTGCTTAGGATCAACCACCGCGTAGACGGATGAGTTAAGCGCAGGAGCGGTCTGGGCATCTTCCAAAATAGCGATCATGCTTTGCCCTGACAGCAACTCAATGGTAATCTCTGCGCCACCTGCTTCATCAATATCAATTCTCTGCAAGACACCCTCAAGCATCTGCTTATCCTCATGGCGCTGAACACTTAATGAGACTATAGGCGCCTTCATGAGCGCGATCACTTGCTTGCCTACGGACAGCCCCATTTCATCGACACTCATTTGCGTCAGCATGGCACGTAGATATTGTTGTTTGCCTAGGTCTAAGCTCACCATAATGCGGTGGCCTTTTTTTTCCATTGCTTGAATTTTACAGAACAACTGGTTCCTTGCACTTGTACGTAGTTGCAAGCGTTGTGGGATATGTTGCCATTGAGCGAATTCAGGATAACGCTGTTCTAGGGCCAGCAGCATAGCATGATGCTCGCGTTCAAGCGTGCGAAAGGCAATAATCATTGCTTTGCCATGCTCAGTGATGACCGTGCCACCACCGCGACTGCCGCCCTTAGTACTCATCACTAAAGGTTCAGTAGAGAGACGATTCATATCATTAAGCATATCCCAGGCGGTCTTATAGCCCATGCCTAATTGCCTTGCTGCCTCGGCAATAGAATTGCCTGCTTCGATTTTCTCTAAGAGCTCAATGCGCGCAGCAGCGAGATAAAGCTCTTGATTGCGGTCAATCCAAAAGCGACCAGCAAAAGTCATCTGATCTTTATGATTATCTTTATTACTCATGGCTCTTCCCTTGGCGTGGATTTGACTGAAAAAAAAGGAGGTCCCTAGTGTAGCAGGTATTGATGTGCTTATTTTAACGCGAGTATGAACGTAAAAACCTAGGTGAATTTTTGACGGCTGTGTGCTGGCCTTAAGTGTGTTCGTGCTAAGTCCTGCAGTACTTAATCCTGTGCAGTACTCAGTGTGACTATACTCAGGTTGTCCTCAATAGCTTGTACGTGATGTGGCTGTACTTAATATAGCTTCATTTAATATAGCTTTATTGAATATGGTCTCGCTATGTCGCACCGATAATGCTACATCATATTTTATATTGCTTGATATGAAAAATTGTGAATAACAGTCATTAATTATTGGCTTAATACTCAATGTTGCAATACAAATAAATTTATCGGATTTGACGCTGTCTGGATGATTTTAACAAAATGCTAACGTTGTGTTTCAGCGAAAATCGCTAAAGCGCTAGGTAGTATTACTTATCCCCTAAAAGTGTGGATAACTCTGTTAGTTCGATGTGTTTTGTGCTGTAAGTAGCCGTCATTAAAGGACTACTCAGGTGAATAATTCATACTGCGCAATTTTTGACATCGGGCCAAATTACATCATGAATTGTCTTTTTTCACCCAAAAAATAAGAAGATTTCCCACTTAAACGGCGTTTTAGACGGTGAAATCCCACTTTAGCCATGATTAGCCTAGGGTAATCCACAGGGGACAAACTTATCCCCGAAAATTGTGGATAAGTCTGTGCA
>CAZIKJ010000060.1:0-3345 GCA_964539685.1 uncultured Pelistega sp. | reverse complement strand
GTACAACGACAGAAATGACGTTTGCGATTTATTTGCCACCGTGTGTCGAGCAAGGCCAGAAAGTACCTGTTTTATATTTCTTATCTGGCCTGACATGCAATGATGAGAATTTCAGTACCAAGGCCTGTGCCCAACGTTATGCCGCAGAGCATGGAGTGGCCTTAGTGATGCCTGATACCAGTCCACGCGGTGAAAGTGTGGCTAATGATGAGGGATATGATCTAGGGCAAGGAGCGGGCTTCTATGTCGATGCGACCCAAGCCCCTTGGCATGAACACTATCGTATGTATAGCTATATTGTGCAAGAATTGCCCACTTTGATTGAGGCAAATTTCCCTGTGACTGAGCAACGTAGTATCTTTGGCCATAGTATGGGCGGTCATGGTGCTTTGATGATTGCTTTACGTAACGCCACGCGCTATGCCGCCGTTTCAGCTTTCGCTCCGATCGTCAACCCTAGTCAAACCCCTTGGGGTCAGAAAGCCTTCAGCGCCTATCTTGGTGATGATCGTCAAACGTGGAGTGAATACGATAGTTGTCAATTGCTTGAGCATACAGAGCGCAAATTACCAATCATGATTGATCAAGGTGAATCAGATAACTTCTATCCTGAACAATTACGTCCCGAGACATTTGTTGAGCATGCTCAGCAAGCTGGATTTGATGTGCGGTTCAGGATGCTTCCTGGCTATGATCACAGCTACTTCTTTATAGCTAGTTTTGTCGAAGAACATATTCGCTTTCATGTGCAGGCGTTACGATCTCAGGCATAAGCTGACATGATGTCCATAAGACCCTAAACAGGTGATTCTGTTTAGGGTTTTTTTGATTCAGCTGTTATCACTTAGTACAAGGCTTATACGAATTCAATTTAATAAATTTGTCATATTAATTTAATATGAAACAATTTGATACGACACTAGAATGCTTGAGTGTATGAAACTTTAAGTCATTACAATTAGTAGCAAAACAGATCATCGCGTGGGTTCCTTTTATAGACGACAAAGAGTAAAATTTTCTATGAATTTCATAATGTTACGCATGTTTAATTTAGACGCTGCTAATGTAACTAATACGAATCCAAACTAATTTGTAACGCTTATTGATAAGCTGGTTTAGGCGATGCATAACTTCTTAATGAGTTAGACTTAGGGAGAGTGACTCATGACTAATGCGGTGAAGGCGAGTTTATTATCGCTGTATGATCCTGTGCATTTATTGGCTCAAGTACGAACGATTAACCCCGATGGTTCGTATGTTGTTGATTCTGATGGCTATCTGTGGACATGCCAGCGTGCGGCAAGTTGCTTATTGGTCCCTCAACGTGATGACACGGTGTTAATCAGTGGACCGAATGCGGAACATGTGTATTTAATTGCGGTTATTAAGCAGGCAGTACCTACCCAAAGTCGCATTCAAATTCAAGGCGAATTACAGCTAGAAGCACAACAAATCAGCGTCACAACTGAAGACTCCTTAAGTCTAATCAGTCAAGATGCTTTGTTATTGCAAAGCGAGCAATTACAACTAGCGAGCGATCAAGCGCACTGCCTTGTGAATGATATGCAGTATGTGGGTAAACAAGTGCAATCGCAGATAGGTTTTGTGCGCTTACTCGGTAAGGTCTATGAGTCAATTGTTGATCGCCTGAATTTCATGAGCAAAGACTCCTATAAGGTGACCGAAAATATCGAACATAGTCGTGCTGGCACTTTAGATATACAAGCTGAGCAAAGTGCTCGTATTCATGCAAACTACACCATGCTCACAGGGAAAGACCTGATCAAGGTGGATGCTAAGCAAATTCATATGGGCTAGGCCTTATCAACTAAGCGAGAGAATGGTTTATGAAGCGCATTCGTATGGGTACTGTGCTTAACGATGAGGATATCTTATTTCGGCAATTACGTGGTGTTGAAAAAATATCGACTCTTTATCACTATGACATTGAATTTTTAAGCCCAGATACTAGCTTGGACTTGACTCAGTTACTAGCGACTGAAGTCTGCGTGCAAATTGAACAAGAAGGGCAATCGCGATATATCCAAGGCGCTTATTGACTTACTATAGCGATAAAACTGGGCGTGGTATGCATCTGTCTTGGGATGGTATTGGTGCCTATGCACGCTGCATACGTGAAGCAGCTGATGATGGCATGTTCGCTATACAGCTAGCTTGGGATGATGGGGCGCGTATCTGTAAAGTGACCGATGGCTTAGGCCTCACGACGCATTATCACTACAATCACGATAATTATACGATTGCTGAATACTTCCCTGATGGTAGCCGAATTCTGATTGAGCGTGATGAATTCAATAATGTGATTAAAACTACCTTTAATGATGGTAGTACACGTGAATTTAAATACGATCAATTCGATAATATGATTCGTGAAGTGCGTGAAGATGGCGGCATCACACAGTATGAATATAACGACTATAACCAAGTGATTAAAGTCATTGAGCCAGGTGGTCAAGTATGGTTGAATCGTTATGATGATCAAGGGAATCAGATTGAGCAGATTGACCCCTTAGAGCGTATTACCCGTTATAGCTATAACGTCCAGGGGGAACTGACGCAGATTATTGATGCTAAGGGTGGTACGAAGCGTTTGTTGTATAACGCATTAGGCTTAGTACATAGCTATATTGATTGCTCTAGCAAAACCACACAGTGGCACTATGATGAACGTTATCGCGTCACGAAAATTGTCAATGCCTTGGGGCAAGCGACTGATTATCACTATGATCAGTATGGTTTTGTGATAAAGCAGCAGGTAGAAGGGCTGGCGGCCGAGTACTTTCATCATGATGCCGAAGGGCGCTTATTGCGTTATACCAATGGCATGGATCAAAGCACGCATTATCGTTATGGTCCGAGCGGTCTTTTAAAAGAGCGAAGAAATCCGCTAAATCATTCGGTAAGTTACGACTACGATAAAGTAGGTCACCTTAAATTACTGCGCAATGAAAACAACGAGGACTATCGCTTTATCTATGACCCAGTAGGCCGTTTGGTGGAGTCTAAGGCATTCGATGGTAAGGTGCGTCGTCATTATTATGATAAGACCACAGGACACCTGATTAAGAGTAATTTTGAAGGGCAAGAGATTAGCTATCGTTATGATGTGATGGGTAATCTACGGGAGCGTCGTTCGCCTGATAATGTAGAGTATTTTGACTATGATATTAATCAAGCCTTAACCTGCGCTAGCAATGCGCATGCGACGCATGAGATGCGCTATGATCCGCTCGGGAACCTAATCGAGCAAGAACAACGGATTAGCCTGTTTAATCAGGTTCGACGGTATAAGTGGCAATATGCCTATGATGAACTGTATAACCC
>CAZIKJ010000059.1:0-3292 GCA_964539685.1 uncultured Pelistega sp. | reverse complement strand
ATACCATTGCTGAATTTCAGCTTCGCTCACTTCTAGACCCGACTCATAATTAGCCGCTTCAAACATACGTAAGCGAACAGAGCGCTCTTGAGTCATGGCTTCTTCTAATAATTCTGTGGTTTTCTTAGGGAGGCTTACAGCAACAGTTGAAGGACCAACCACTAATTGATAGCTCTGATCAACACGCACGAAATTCTCGTATTGCTGCCCAGTGGCACCAATGCCTTGTAGAAAGTTATTGTATTTATCCATCGAGAAACGACCATCTTCACTGAATTGTGGATCTGTCGCTAAGGCTTGGCGGACCATATTATCGCTCGCAAAATAACCCTTCTCTTGGATTTCTTGGCTAATGACTTTATCCGAGATCAAGCGATCTAACCATAGTTGACGGTTAGCTGGTGTATCAACGGCACCAATATTAAATTGTGCACCTTGCTCTTGGCGCATCGCATTCAAGCGCTCAGTCCAAGTCTGGTTAAATTCACTTTGTGAAATGCTTTCTTTATTGATATTAGCGATTTTCACTTCGTTAGATACGAAGCTTGAGTAGTCTGAAACACCAAAAAAGACAAATGACGGCACAATCAAGATGAACAAAAAGCCCATCATGAGGCGTTGATGCTTACGAATAAAATCTAACATTGCCTATTCTCTAAAAAGTAATCCTCTATTTTAATGCTTTTCCGTCATTAAGGTAAAGCTAAGTACATCTTACGCAAGATTATTCATGAGGCCTTGAAGCCTTAGCAAATACTCACTTTCGACTCTGCTGCCTCATGCTACAATAGCTCAGCTTTATCACTTACCCGTAAGGACCTATTATGTCTGGCAAATCGTCTGGCAAGTCATCAAAAAAAACCGCTAATTTATGGCCATATCCGCGCCTTATCGCTCACCGTGGGGGCGGACGCTTCGCTCCTGAGAATACCTTAGCCGCTATGCGTTGCGGACTCGACTATGGTTTTGATATGGTGGAGTTTGATGTCAAGCTTAGCCAAGATAATGTCTTAATCCTCTTGCATGATGACGATGTTAAGCGTACATCGAATGGACAAGGACTTGCCGCTGAGATGACTTATGCACAAGTTTTAGAGTTGGATATGGGTCAGTGGCATAGTGCTTATTTTGCAGGTGAAAGCCTACCAACACTCGCTAGTGTTGTCCGCTTTGCGAATGAAAATCAGATGATCTGTAATATTGAAATCAAGCCTTGTCCAGGTCGTGAAGAAGAAACGGGCCGCCTAGTTGCGCAAGCCGCGGCAGAGCTTTTTAAAGAGGCTGCAATTGCTCCCCTACTTTCTTCTTTCTCTGAAGTTTCACTTGAAGCGGCTTTCAAAGCAGCACCTCAATTACCTCGCGCCTTCTTATGCGAAGAGTACGATAAGTCTGCTGAAAAAGTCTTAAAGCGCCTTGACTGTGTTGCCGTCAATTTAAAGCAATCTATTCTCACTGAAAAACTTATCGCTAAAATCCATCAGGACGGCTATCGTGTATCCGCTTGGACAGTGAATGATTATCGTCGTGCGAAAGAGCTCTTAGCTTGGGGCTGTGATGCTATATTTACCGATGAGCTAGAGCGCATTCCTGCCTCACTCGCTTAATAATACCTGCCTCGCTCGCTTATAAACTCCCGCCCACTTGGCCACTAACTTGGCCCCCAAGGACCTAAAGGATTTACAGTGTTTAGTTATCGTCATGCCTTTCATGCTGGCAACCATGCGGACGTATTAAAGCATACGGTGCTCTTGCATGTATTAAATTATTTCAACAATAAACCAACCCCATACTGGGTGATTGATACCCATGCCGGGGCTGGGATCTATGACCTCGCCGATGATTGGGCGGAAACCACGGCAGAATACGCCACAGGCATTACCCGCCTATTCGAGCAAACAGATTTACCCGCGGATCTGCAAGACTATATTGACCATATTCAACAGTTTAATGAAGACGGTCAGCTTGAGTTCTATCCAGGTTCTCCTTGGATTGCCTTGGCACAGATGCGTGAAAAAGACCGCCTGCGCCTTTTTGAATTACACCCAAGTGAAATTGAAGTCTTGGCCGATAATATTGCGCAACAAGATCGTTCAATTGCACGTCAAGTGAGTATTTTTGAGAAAGATGGCTTCGGCGGACTCAAATCACAGCTCCCGCCACCCACACGCCGGGCCATGATTCTCATTGATCCTTCCTATGAAGATAAGCAAGATTATCGCCATGTGCTGAAGTGTGTCAAAGAAGGTCTTGAACGCTTTCAGACAGGTTGCTATATGGTTTGGTATCCGCTTGTACAGCGCAAAGAAATACATGATATGTTGCAACAACTGGAGCGCTTACCAGGTATTGAGTGGGTACATGCCGCCTTAACCGTCAAGAAACCGAGCAGTGATGGTTATGGTCTACATGGCAGCGGTATGTTTGTCATCAACCCACCGTATACCTTGTATAAATCCATGCAAGAAGTCCTGCCTTACTTAGCCAAGCATTTGGATCAGGATGGCCACGCCAGTTATAAGCTTGAACATCTTGAAAAATGATGTCTTCTCAGAGTAATTACTCTTTCTCAGAGTAATTATTCTTCCTCAGGATAATTAATTTCCAAGATGTCCAACTCTTGGCGACCTGATGGCGTCTGTAAATACACGGTATCCCCTTCACGAGATTTTAGAATGGCCTTAGCCACTGGCGATATCCAGCTAATTTTGCCATTCAAAGGATCCGCTTCATCGACCCCCACAATCGTGACGGTAAACTCTTCGCCGTCTTGGTTGCTGTACAGTACAGTTGCCCCAAAAAACACCTGGTCTTTATTTGGCTGTGTGGCGGGATTGATCACTTCAGCCGCTTCAAGTCGCTTGGTTAAAAAACGAATGCGGCGGTCAATTTCACGTTAGCGCTTCTTACCATACAGGTAGTCGCCATTTTCCGAACGATCGCCATTGGATGCTGCCCACGACACGATACTCACCACATCGGGACGCTCTTTCGTCACTAGATGCGCGAGTTCTGCACGTAAGGTCTGATATCCACCTACGGTTAAGTAGTTCTTCACGCCTTGCGGCAGGGCAGAGTCCACAACGGCATCATCGTCGTCATCATGATCTTTTTCTTTGGTAATCGCTTTACTCATAATTCTTATATAAATACATCACTTAAGGCCGCTGAATGCCTTAAGTCAGGCAAAACCAATAGGTAATTAAAAAGTAAATTCCCTGTCTCCACTAAGGAACTTACATCTCAAGGAACTTAATCTCAAGGAAATGCACTGCAATTAGAGATATTCCCAGAC
>CAZIKJ010000058.1:0-2804 GCA_964539685.1 uncultured Pelistega sp. | reverse complement strand
GTCTTAATAACTGGGGCAAACAGGGAGAGGAAAAACTGCTGTACTACTAAACTACTAAACTACTAAACTTCTAAACTACAAAAATATAGAAGAGTAAATATGGCGTAGACTTGGCAATGCAAAATCACATCAGTCCATGCTCACTTCAAGAATGACCAGGATATCTAAGCCATAACTTGGATACCGATTTACTGTTGGGGAGCGCGCTGACCGCCACGTTGACCGTCACGCTTCTCTTGCATACGCTTACCCATACGCTCTTGCTTATCGGTGAATGCTTTACTGACTTTCACTTTCTGATCATCATCTAAAGTTTTCCAGAAATCTAAGACTTTTGTTTTGAACTGTTGATGATCTTTCATTGCTTCAGCACGCTCTACATCATCAGCAGCGAATAAGGCTTCCAAATCTAATTTACCAGACGCCATCTGTTGCTCACGAAGCTCTTTCATTTTCGTAAAGCCTTCTTTGCGCTTAGTAAATACTTCCTTTTGGAAATGATCAATCGCTTGATATTGAGCTTTCTGAGTATCATTTAAATTCAAATCTTCAATGATACGAGGGCTGACGATACTCATCGGACCCATACCCATTCCAGGCGCACCTGGGCCACGTTTATCAGCACGTTGTGACTGACCTTGAGGACCTTGGCCACCTTGACCAGGTTGAGCTTGCGCGACTGAAACCACGCCAAGAGCGAGAATAGTTGCTGCAACAATGCCTTTTAAACGAGTTTGCTTATTCATTGATGACTCCTTATGTAATCAATTCGTTTTCGTTAGGAGTATTATTAAGCAGAGGCCGTTACAAATCTATTTCGTTTATTAAGGCAATTATTTCATTGGCTTTCAGTGACTTTTAATCGCCTTCAGAATTGTCAAGAAACCGTAAATTTTTAAAAAAGCACACAAAACTTCAGCTCACTCATGTGCTTTTTTCGCACTAATTACCTGTCGCATTGTAAGGCATAGGGAGAAAATGGAAAAAATAAGATATCGCCAAGCTATTATTGGCGTCACATCGTAAGGCATAGGAAGAAGAGACTTAGGGGGATAAAACTTAGCGACTCTCAGCATCCCAAGTTGACATATATTCCTGCCAATGAGGCGCATCAATTTGCTGCAAGCTATCACGTACCAACTGGATTTCTGCCTCATAGCCAGTCATATCGAGTTCGCCCTTAATTAAGCGGTAGCGGCAATACAGTAACCAGGTATTGACCACATCGGTTTCACAATAGGCACGAACCTCACCCTGTTGCCCCGCTTGCCATGCTGGCCATACTTGAGAGCCATCCATGCCAAGCTTGCCAGGGAAACCACAGAGCTTAGCCAACTGATCCATAGGCGCATTGGCACGGCCACTAAAACCTGCCAACACATCCATTAGATCTAAGTGACGTGTATGGTAGCGATTTAAATAATTATTAAATTTGAAATCACGATTATCTTCACCAGAATCCCAATAGCGAGGTGATGCAATCTTATGAATCAGACTGCGATAATGCAAGACTGGCCAATCAAAACCAGAACCATTCCAGCTAATAATCTGCGGAGTGTAGTAATCGATGATTTTAAAGAATTGCCGAATTAAGGTTGCCTCATCATCTTCAGGCTGACCTAAGGTCTTCACACGAAAACCTTGATCGTCTCTAAAGACACAAGACACAACAGCGATCTTCTGTAAGTGATGTGGGAAAAAGTCCGATCCCGTTTTCTCACGACGCTCTGCCATCGCCAACTCAACCACTTCAGTATCACTTAAGCCCACCTCATAATGATTCAGGGCGCGTAAGCCAGCAGCGTCAGGGATGGTTTCTAAATCAAAAACGAGGCATGGAATCATAAACTACTCTAGAAAAATTAAAATGGCCGCGACTACATTCTAGTGCGGCCAAAATTATGTGTAGACTTGTTGAGCTCAAAGACGATATGCAGCGGGCTTGACATATCGAGAAGCACCCACAAAGTCCAATCACCCAGGCTAGCTACAATGCGTTAAACTACCTTAGACAATCCTGAAGCTAGCAAACTCGCCCTATTATCGCTATAAAGCCAAACTCACTTAGCGTGGTAAGTAAGATAGCGGGTTTACTGGGCTGCCGTTACGACGAATCTCAAAGTGCAGGCGCGGTGAAGTCGTATCTGACTGCCCGAGCTCTGCGATTTTCTGACCCTTAGTTACGCGCTCATTCTGTTTCACAAGCAATTTATCATTATGCGCATACGCAGAAATAAAGCCATTGCTATGTGTAATCAAAATTAAGTTACCCAAACCACGTAAACCATTACCGACATATGAGACGGTACCCGCTGCTGCCGCTTTCACAGGATCACCAATACTACCTGCGATATCAATACCGCGAGTGCTTTCTGAGTATTGACTGATAATATTGCCACGCACTGGCCAGTCCCAAGACACTAATCTTGCATCGCTGGCTACACGTGGAGATGAGCTTGAGGCACTTGGGGTGGACGCTGCAGGCGTGCGAGTCGCTGCCGTAGCAGGAGCTCCTGTACCTAGACGTAAGCGTTGGCCCACCTCAATTTGTGAAGCATTAGAAATATTATTTAAACTTAAAAGCTGATTGACCGAGACGTTATGACGACGAGCAATACTGTATAAAGTGTCACCTCGTTGCACTACATGTACGCCCGAACCTGAGGCAGCAGAACTGCCAGCGGATGTAATGGGTGCACGGTTACTGGTACCGCAGCCCGCTAAAATAATCGCTGATAATGCAGCACTTAATAAATACGAATTTCTTTTTGATAAAAACATAACCTTCCTAATCTTTTCATGTT
>CAZIKJ010000057.1:0-2602 GCA_964539685.1 uncultured Pelistega sp. | reverse complement strand
GAGCTTTTTCACGCGCTTTTAATGCTTTTGCTTCATCTAAATCAGCCGCACGGATAGCTGTATCAGATAATACAGTTACCGCGTACGGTTGCACCTCAAGCAGGCCACCAGCCACAAAGACCATTTCCTCAGTACCGTCAGTATGCACAATTTTCACTGAGCCTGGACGGATACGTGAGATAAGTGGTGTATGACCTGGCAAAATACCTAATTCACCAGATTCACCTGGCAGAACAACCAATTTAGCCTCACCAGAGAAAATTGATTCTTCCGCACTTACCACATCGACCTTAATGGTAGTATTAGCCATAATTTAATCCTTATTGTAAGGTTTTGGCTTTCTCAAAGGCTTCGTCAATTGAACCAACCATGTAGAATGCCTGTTCTGGTAATGCGTCACACTCACCTTCAACAATCATTTTGAAACCACGGATGGTTTCAGCGAGTGGTACATATTTACCAGGAGAACCCGTAAACACTTCAGCTACGTGGAACGGCTGAGACAAGAAACGTTGGATCTTACGAGCACGTGCAACAGCTTGTTTGTCTTCAGGAGACAACTCGTCCATACCAAGAATCGCAATAATGTCACGTAATTCTTTATAACGTTGTAGTGTTTGTTGAACAGCACGAGCAACTTCATAGTGTTCTTGACCAACTACATGCGGGTCTAATTGACGGCTTGTAGAGTCTAGTGGGTCAACCGCAGGATAAATACCTAAAGAGGCAATATCACGTGACAACACAACTGTTGAGTCCAAGTGCTGGAAAGTTGTTGCTGGAGATGGGTCAGTTAAGTCATCCGCAGGAACGTAAACAGCTTGGATCGAAGTAATAGAACCAGTCTTAGTTGAGGTAATACGCTCTTGTAATACACCCATCTCTTCCGCTAGTGTAGGCTGATAACCCACAGCAGAAGGCATACGGCCTAGTAGTGCTGATACTTCAGTACCTGCTAGTGTATAACGATAGATATTATCAACGAAGAATAGAATGTCACGGCCTTCATCACGGAATTTTTCCGCCATGGTTAGACCTGTCAAAGCCACACGTAGACGGTTACCTGGAGGTTCGTTCATCTGACCGAACACCATGGCTACTTTGTCAAGAACGTTAGATTCTTCCATCTCGTGGTAGAAGTCGTTACCCTCACGAGTACGCTCACCTACACCCGCGAATACAGATAAACCTGAGTGCTGTTTAGCGATGTTGTTAATCAACTCCATCATATTAACAGTTTTACCCACACCTGCACCGCCGAATAGACCTACTTTACCACCCTTAGCGAATGGACAAACCAAGTCAATAACTTTAATGCCTGTCTCTAGTAGCTCAACTGAAGGTGATAATTCATCAAACTTAGGAGCTGCTTGGTGAATGCCACGCTTTTCTTCGTGAACGATTGGGCCTGCCTCGTCAATTGGGCGACCTAATACGTCCATAATACGACCCAAAGTACCTTCACCAACAGGCACTGAAATCGGCGCATTAGTACGTTGAACAGGCATACCACGGCGTAAACCGTCGCTTGAACCTAGTGCAATCGTACGCACAACACCATCACCTAATTGTTGTTGAACTTCGAGTGTTAAACCTGCTTCTGCAAAACCGCCTTCCGTGGTGTCCGCAAGCACAAGTGCTTCATAGATATGAGGCATATTGTCGCGTGGGAACTGAATATCCACCACGGCGCCGATGCACTGAACGATGGTACCGTTACTCATGTTGTTTCCTTACTTTATAACGCTTGAAAGTGACCGCTGAGATAAGCACTAGACTTATACTGCTGCGGCTCCTCCCACGATTTCTGAAATTTCCTTGGTAATTGCAGCTTGACGTGTTTTGTTGTACACCAATTGCAAGTCACCAATAACCTTTTTCGCATTATCTGAAGCTGCCTTCATTGCCACCATACGTGCAGACTGCTCAGACGCCATATTTTCTGCTACGGCCTGATAAACCATACCCTCAACATAACGCTGGAGTAAATCATCAATAACGGTTTTCGCATCAGGCTCGAAGATATAGTCCCAGCTATAGCTAGATGTTGCTTTACTTTTCGCTTCATCTAATTCATCAGCTGTGGCAAACGGATCTTCTAAACCGTCTGGTAAAGGCAATAAACGAACAAACGCTGGTACCTGACGCATTGTATTAACGAACAAACTTGTTGCTACGTATAATGCATCAATTTTACCAGACATATAATCATCTAATTGCACTTTAAGTGCACCAATTAGCACGTCCAGATTAGGTTTATCGCCTAAGTTCACTTCGTGAGACACTAAGTTCACACCTAAACGAGTTAGGAAGCTGGTACCTTTGCTACCAAAAGCACTTGCTTGAACATGAATACCTTGCTCTTGAAATTCCTTAAGGCGGTTAAGTACTAAACGAGTAATGTTGGTATTTAAACCACCACATAAACCCTTATCTGTTGTTACCAGCACGATGCCAACATTCTTGATTTCCTTGCGCTCTTCCATATAAGGATGCGAGTAATCAGGGTTAGTCATCATCATGTGCATGGCCATTTGACGTACTTTTTCGCTATATGGGCGACCAGCGCGCATTCTATCCTGCGCTTTACGCATTTTAGAAG
>CAZIKJ010000056.1:0-4249 GCA_964539685.1 uncultured Pelistega sp. | reverse complement strand
ACGCCTTAACTTAGCACATGAACTGCACGATGGCTTAGGCAGCTCTATTGTCCGTTCAATGCTTGAAGTTTCCAATACCAAACAATCCTTAAGCAATAAACAAACTCTCTCTATTCTTAGTCTCTTACGCAATGATTTGCGGCAAATTATTGATAGCTTTTCAGAAAGCCATACCAAATTACCAGACAATCCGATTTTTTGGTTAGCACCATTACGTAATCGCTTTATTCAACTGTTTGATGATATGGATATAAAGTTGCATTGGGAAGTAGACTCTGAATGGATACAAGCACCCAGCGCACTGCAGTGCCTCACACTATACCGTGTTGCCGAGGAAGCCTTGACCAATATTATCAAACATAGTCAGGCAACTGAGGTGATATTTCGTTGCATTATAAAACCTGAAGAAATGGAACTGAATATTATTGATAATGGCGTCGGCTTTAAGGTAGACGATATCATGCGCTCAGGTATTAGTGTCGGCATGAACAGCATGCAGCAGCGTTTAGAGCGCCTATCGGCTCGCTTAGCGATTTCTTCAGAACCAGGATTGACGCAAATTATCATTCATTCGCCTTATGCCTCGCTAGCTACACAGAAAGTTTGATACGCCTGAGATAGATTTAAAATCTAGACGGTTTAAGCCCACAATTTCACAATGAGTTAGCTATAGCACAGGATGACGGTTTAAGCCCACAACGCCCCCATAACAGAGGGGGACAAGCTATTCACTCACGACAATACAAATCGAGCCCATGGCTTGAGCTGCCCCCCGAAGGTCATGCATATAGTGAATCGATTGTTCTCGACTACGGTATAATCAAGCCTATTTCATTATCTTTGTAGCAGCTACTTCCCAATGTCATCATCAGGCCCCAAACAAGCAACTCATTCCTGGCTCAACACATTCCCCTTATTAGTACTCCCACCTCTATTATGGGCGGGCAACTTTGTCGTGGGTCGCGCGGTTCGTGATGATATCCCACCAATGAGCTTATCCTTCGGTCGCTGGGTGATTGCACTTTTGATTATTCTTCCATTCGCCTGGAAACTCATGCAGCGCGATTGGCGTCTCTATTGGCAGCACCGCTGGCTCGTGATTGGTACAGGGATTGTCGGGGTAGCTTCTTTTAATACCTTAATTTATGCAGGGCTGCACAGCACTACAACGAATAACGCGCTACTCTTAAACTCCTGTATTCCCGTCCTGATCGTGATGATGGGCTGCCTATTCTATCGCCAGAAACTCGAGCTTATGCAGGTCTTGGGTCTGAGCATATCCTTAATCGGCGTGCTGACCATTATTCTGCATGGGGACTTATCTCGCTTATTGCAGTTAGCTTTCAACCCAGGCGATATTCTGGTCTTTACCGCAATGGTTTGTTGGGCATTCTATACCTTATGGGTAAAAGCTATCCCCGCTTCGATTAATCGAACTGGATTAATGGGTGCACAAATCATTATTGCGATCCTCTGCTTGCTACCCTTCTGTCTATGGGAACTCAGCACAGGTGCACAGATTGTGTGGCGCACTGAGTCCATCCTGGCGCTTGCTTATGTGGGTATTCTGCCATCGGTGGTGGCGTATTTACTGTATACCTTCGCCGTAGCACGTGTCGGCCCTGTGCGTGCAGGCTTATCGATTCACTTAATGCCCGTCTTCGGCGTACTGTTATCCGCCCTATTCTTAGATGAACGTATCCATACCTATCACCTGATTGGCATTAGTGCGATTGCGATAGGTTTGGTGTTATCGAATCGTAAGTGATGCTGTTCTCTCTCTAGTTTACTACCTCGCAGGCGCAACGCTTATTTCGTGCGGGTCTTATGCGCCTCAACGTAAGAACGCAGAACAGCATTCATACGGGACTGATACCGTGTGCCAGTGCCCTTGAAGAATGCTTATACATCAGCATCAATGCGTAGCGTGAAGACACCTTAGCGCTCAGGTCGACAAGCAACGGCCTGTAAAAAGTCTTGCTCCGTGATTTGCTCGTGCTCATGCATATCAGCGATGGTTCGCGCGACTTTCAAGACACGATGTGTCACCCGCGCTGACCAAGCAAAGCGTGCAATTGAGTTCTCTAATAACTGTTGTATGGCGGGCGCTAGGACACAATATTCAGAGATCTGACTCTCACTCAGATGCGCATTCAAGCATCCTTGTCGGGCATATTGTCGCTCACGACAGGCAGTAACACGAGCACGCACCTGTGCCGAACTCTCCGCTGGTGCTTGACGGATCCAATCCTTCTCGACAGGACGCACATGCCAATGCACATCAATCCGGTCTAGTAAGGGGCCTGAGAGTTTATTCTGATAGCGATGAATAGCATCAGGGGTACACACGCAGGGCTTATCAGGATGGCCTAAATAACCACATGGACAAGGGTTATGCGCGGCAATCAGTTGAAAGCGCGCAGGATAGACTTGTGAACGCTTGGCTCGCGTGACCACAATCTCACCACGCTCCAATGGTTCACGTAAAGCTTCTAAAGCACGCCGATCAAACTCAGGCAATTCATCTAAGAACAAGACCCCATGATGTGCCATACTAATCTCACCTGGACTAGCATTCGGACCCCCACCAACCAAGGCCACCATAGAAGCCGAATGATGTGGCGCGCGAAAAGGTACGGCTTGGGAAAAAGGCAAGTCCGTATGGCTTAAATTCTGCCGTGAAATACTCTGTAGGGCCATAACTTCAAGAGCGTGTTGCGTACTCAGTTTAGGTAATAAAGTCGGCAGACGATTCGCCAACATACTTTTACCCACCCCAGGTGAACCTGATAGCAAAAGTCCATGTCCACCACTGGCTACCACTTCTAAGATATTACAGGCCTCCACTTGACCACGAATATCCGATAAGCATAAAGATTCAACTTCTTGAGCCGAGCAAATAGGAGAATTTCCCACTTGCTGGATTTGCCCTGCTAGTGGCTTTTTCCCTGTTTGATGAGTTCTGCCTGCATTCCGCGTGTCAACTAATTGGCTATCCGCAGAAAAATTCTGGGTCGACATGGCTTGGACACTTTGCTCATCACGCAGAAAACTCACGGCGTCTTGTAAGGTACGCACACCGATCACCTTCAAACCCTCAATCCGTGCAGCCACTTGCGCATCCTCATAAGGCATAACAAGTACTGCATCGGGATATTGACGATAAATCGATAGACCAATAATTAATGGCGCTTGTACAGGAATTAAGACGCCCGTCAAAGAGAGTTCACCAATAAAGAAAGTATGTTGTAAGCTGCTCAAACGCTCAGCACTGATGCGCACTTGCCCCGTCGCTAATAAGACCCCTAAAGCAATCGGCAAGTCAAAGCGCCCTGACTCCTTAGGCAAGGCAGTCGGCGATAAGTTCACCGTAAAGCGCCCTGGTGAAAACTCGTAGCCACTGGTATCAATCGCCGATCTCACCCGCTCACGACTTTCCCTGACACCCGCATCAGGTAAGCCAACAATCGTCATATTCGGTAGACCTGCGCTAAGATGCACCTCCACACAAACTCGCGGCGCACTCATCCCCATTAAAGCGCAACTATACAAAACTGCCAGACTCATCTCTCGCCTCTTTCTGATGTTTAAAACTGCGTAAAAGAGTATGCCAGTTTCATTTGGCGCTAAGCTCAAAAAAGCGCGTAATTATCCATGCGTAGAAATGCGAGGGCTTCTAACGATAATAAGACAATAATTGACGAGACGGGATAGACAGGAGTGATTTGAATATATAGTGGACGCACGGTTCAAACGTGATAATAGGCGCTCAACACCCCTAACCTTTCCACTAGGAAACTAGCACTATACACTTGAAGACTATCATTAAGGAATATCTCCATCAAGACATAAGCCTTAATTACACATAAACCTAATGCCAGAGATCACACAAAACACTCATCGAAATCGCTGCTACACTTCTCTAAACCTCAAAACTAGGGCAGAATAGCGAGATTATTAAACTCAAAGAATTAAGCGAATACATTCGCTCAGCAGGAACTGCAGGGAAATAGGATCTAAAGGAATATAAGACATGACAAGAACAACAGAATCCTCGGCTGCGCTGCATCGTATCAATAAAACTTTAATCTGGGCTGGCTTTAAGCAACTACTACCAATTTCTCTGTTTGTCACGGCCTTCGGTGCCGCATTCGGCCTGGCCGCTGCGCAACAAGGGTTAGATCATCTAATTATTCTTCTTATGAGTGCGCTGGTTTTTGCAGGGGCATCACAATTCGCCGCCTTGGAT
>CAZIKJ010000055.1:0-2077 GCA_964539685.1 uncultured Pelistega sp. | reverse complement strand
ATTTACTATCGTTCTCACTTATACTTAATACAAACCATCTATGCCAGATGATAGAAATTAATGTAAAAGGGAGCTTAGGTAGCTCGATTCGTTATGGATACGTTCGCATCTTTAGCAACAGCAATACCGTTAGATTTAGGCAATCGAAAACAACAATATCACTTTATTTTAGAATCTATTGCTTGCTTTAATTTTAGCAACTTCATCTTCTACTATAAAAACTTACACGCCAAAGATCAGTATTACGGCATCAGCAATCTTGTGCTACAAGACAATGGTTTACCTATTTTCTTTAGCCTGGATAAGCCTACGCTCTCATTAGAATCAATGCAGGATAAATTAAGCTATTCCAAACCGACACTAGTCCTCTGGAATACTCAAACCTGGCGCTCAGATAAAGATTTAATGTATTTGCTGAGAAACTTCCCCATCATGTTTGGGGTTACCGTGCCTATCCTGAATCAGGACAATATCCTGCGTGGTTCAATCACCTTTTTACGCGACCATCTTCTGACCGTCTCTGAACTCTTAGATCGTACTTTTGAATTCAAACAGATGCTTTTTGCCACTCAATTTACATTAGAAAATGAAATCACGGGTGCCTTAAGCCGCCTGACTCACCCGCAAGAGCTATACCTCAACTCACGCCAGATTGATATCCTACGCTTATTGGCCAATGGTCTATCCACTGAAGATGTTGCCAAACTACTGGATGTCCAATTAAGCACGATTAATTATCATCTGAAAACAATTTATCAGGTGACCAATACCAATAATCGCACGACCGCTGTCTATAGAGCACTTAAGGCTGGACTGATTGACTAAAACTCAACTTGGCTGATAAGTCATAAAGTCCATTTCCCTAGGATTCCATCGTGCATGCACAGTTGGTTTAGCGTTTGTCATTTATCGTAGCCCGCACATCTCCCCCCTTTTGTCATGTATTGGCTTTATAATGATAGGTTTCATTGGCTGCAAATTATTTAGCCTAAATATCCTCTTTCTTACAGAAAATCATGCTTGAACAATATCAACCTCAAGTTGTCGAAAAAAACGTACAACAACAATGGAATGACGGCGACGTCTATCGTGTAACAGAGTTTGCCAAAGACAAGAATGGCAAAGACAAACCTAAGTATTATGCCTGCTCTATGCTGCCCTACCCAAGTGGCAAGCTGCATATGGGACATGTACGTAATTACACGATTAACGATATGCTCACTCGACAATTGCGCATGAAGGGCTATAACGTCCTGATGCCAATGGGTTGGGATGCGTTCGGCATGCCTGCTGAGAATGCAGCGATTAAATCTAAAGTACCACCAGCAGAATGGACCTATGCCAATATTAGCTACATGAAAAAGCAATTGCAGGCCATGGGCTTCGCTATTGATTGGTCACGTGAATTGGCGGCTTGCGATCCTGAATACTACCGCTGGAATCAGTGGATGTTCTTGAAAATGCTGGAAAAAGGCATCGCCTACCGTAAAACCCACGTAGTTAACTGGGACCCCGTGGATAACACTGTATTGGCCAACGAACAAGTGGTTGACGGTCGTGGCTGGCGCTCTGGTGCTTTAGTTGAGAAGCGTGAAATTCCAGGTTACTACCTACGCATCAGCGATTACGCTGAAGAGTTGCTTGACTGCGTGAAGACTCAATTGGATGGCTGGCCTGAGCGCGTGCGTGTCATGCAAGAGAACTGGATTGGCAAGAGTGAAGGTGTTCGTTTTGCCTTTACCCATGACATTAAAGACAGCGAGACGAACGAACTCATTCAAGACGGTCGTATGTATGTCTTTACCACACGCCCCGACACCATTATGGGTGTGACTTTCTGTGCTGTGGCACCCGAACACCCATTAGCCACAGAAGCCGCACGCCATAACCCTGCACTCGCAACATTTATTGAACAGGCCAAACTTGGTGGCACCACTGAATTAGAGATGGCCACCAAAGAGAAAGAAGGCATTGCAACTGGACTATTTGTTACTCATCCAATTACCGGTGAGCAAGTGGAAGTTTGTGTCGGCAACTATGTACTCATGAGCTATGGCACCGGTGCTATCATGGCAGT
>CAZIKJ010000054.1:0-10515 GCA_964539685.1 uncultured Pelistega sp. | reverse complement strand
ATCAGTCGGTCACGCAGATTTTCTAAGCGGTGCATCTGTGCTGTGACTTCTTTAGAGCCATTCTCCCAGATATCGATCTGGCGGCGAATGGCATCTACATCGGCAGTACGCATTAATTTGCCGACATAATGCATTTGACGGCGGCGCCCCTCACCACGAGTGGTGATTTTCTGGCAATCGCGAATCGCCTCTAGGAGTTTCTCATCCAGTGGCAATTGTTTGACCTTGTCAAAAGGCAGCCCAATGACTTGTTTGCCAAGCTCTGTGATGGCTAAGAGCTCACGTTTAACTTGTGACTTACTGGGGCCATCGTAGCCATTATCATCATCTTCTAAGTCTGTTGGATTCATCGTCGTAAAGAAAAAACTCTAAAATTTATTGAATATCCGTTATGATAACCTTCATTGTGATTGCCTGTCTTAGTTATCAACCAGACCTATGAAAAGTAATAAAGAATTTGAAACACTCGTACAACAAGCCTTAAGCGATGCCAAGAAGTTGGGCGCTAGCCAAGCCGCTGCTGAGGTCTCTGAATCCCAAGGCCTGTCCCTCTCAGTGCGCAAGGGTGATGTCGAAACGGTCGAACAAACCAATGATCGCTCGCTCGGAGTGACGGTCTATCATGGCAAGCGTCGCGGCTCGGCCTCGACCTCAGTCTTAAGTAGCCAGGCGATTGCCGATACCGTGAAAGCCGCTTGGGATATTGCTAAATATACCGCGGAAGATGATTTCGCAGGTTTGCCTGAACCTGAAGACTTGGCGACCGAGTTCCCCGATTTGAAACTCTATAAGCCGTGGCCTATTGAAACTGCTCAGGCCATTGAGCTGGCCTTGCAAGCAGAGGCCGCGGCTGTGGGCTATAACAAGGCAATCAGCAACTCTGAAGGTGCGAGTGTTGACAGCAATACGGGTCGCTTTGTCTTGGCGAACTCGCTTGGCTTTATGGGTGGCTATCGTTACTCACGTCACGGTATGTCGGTGGCGGTGATTGCAGGCAAAGGCGATCGGATGCAACGTGACTACTGGTACACCTCACAGCGCTACCCAGAGTTATTGGCTTCACCACAGAGTCTTGGCGAATATGCTGCACAACGCGTATTGGCGCGCTTGTCCGCCAAGCGTATCGCTACCGGTAAGTATCCCGTATTGTTTGAAGCGCCCCTTGCGATTGGGCTGTTAGGCTCATTTACCCAGGCCATTACTGGCGGGGCTCTGTACCGTAAAGCCAGTTTCCTCTGTGATAGCTTGGGTCAGTCAGTTTTTGCAGGGCATCTGCATTTACGTGAAGACCCTTTTATCAAGGGCGCTATGGGTAGTTCAGCCTTCGATGATGAAGGTGTGCGGACTCAGGCGCGTGATTTAGTGCGTGCGGGCGAATTGCAGGGTTACCTTTTATCCTCTTATACCGCGCGTAAATTGGGCATGAAGACCACAGGTAATGCAGGCGGATCGCATAATTTACGTCTCTATTCAGATAAGACACAAACTAGCGATGATTTTGCCGCGATGCTGAAAAAGCTCGGCACCGGTTTATTAGTGACCGAGCTGATGGGGCAAGGCGTGAATTACGTGACCGGCGACTACTCGCGTGGGGCCTTTGGTTATTGGGTTGAGAATGGCGAAATTCAGCATGCTGTTGAAGAAATCACGATTGCAGGTAATCTGAAAGATATGTATCAGCAGATTGTGGCGATTGGCAGTGATGAATACACACGCGGCGCAAAGAGCACAGGCTCTATCTTAATTGAACAGATGTCAGTGGCGGGTATCTAACGTAAAGGAAAGACGGCGAATTACATGCTGGGATTAAAGGTATCCGTGGCGCGTATCTAAGCGCGTGGCTAGGTAAATACGCTATTTAAGCCCCTAGGTACTTGCCTTCTAGTGGCGATAATGTCAGAATAAATTGTCGCCCTAAATAGGGTTTGAAAACATTCTTTATTATAGATTGAGGAGATCTTACTCATGAAAAGACGTTCCTTTTTGAAAACAGCAGGCGTCGGTGCTATTGCGGGTACCGCAGCGATTGGCGCACCGGCTTTTGCTCAAGAGAACCCAGACGTAAAATGGCGCATGGTATCAAGCTTTGCGCGTAGCTTAATTGCACTTTACGGCAGTTCTGAGAAATTTGTTAAATATGTGAAAGAAGCCTCGAACGGCAAATTCCAAATCGACGTCTTCCCTCCAGGTGAGATTGTTCCCGCTCTACAAGTCATGGACGCGGTATCTAATGGTACTGTGCAAGCAGGTCACACTTGCGGTTACTATTACTTCGGCCGCAATCCAGCCTTCTGTTTTGATACAGCAGTGCCTTTTGGCCTAACTGCTCGCCAGATGTTTGCCTGGATGACTGAAGGTAATGGTCAGACACTCTTGCGCGAATTGTTCGCTACCGTGAATATCGTTAACTTTATGTTAGGTAATACAGGCGCCCAGATGGGTGGTTGGTACCGTAAAGAAATTAATGGCGTTGCTGACTTGAAAGGCCTGAAAATGCGTACCTCAGGTATGGCCGGTGAGGTCTTAGCACGTATGGGCGTAATTCCACAGCAAATCGCAGGTGGTGATATCTATCCTTCATTGGAAAAAGGCACTTTGGATGCGGTTGAGTTCGTGGGCCCATTCGACGATGAGCGTCTTGGCTTCCAGAAAGTGGCTAAATACTACTACTACCCAGGATTCTGGGAGGGTGGCCCACAAGTGTCTTTGTATACCAACCAAGACGCCTTTAACCAATTGCCAGATCACTATAAAGCTATCTTAGATCAAGCCTCACGTGCAGCAACGATTGATATGTTGGCTTCTTATGATGCCCATAACCCGGCAGCTCTACGTCGCTTGATTGCTAGCGGTGCGGTATTGCGTGAGTTGCCACGTGAAGTGATGGAAGAGGGTTACAAACAATCTAAAGCCTTGTTCCAAGAGTTCAGCGACAAAGACCCGCTCTTTAAGAAAATTCACGATGACTATATGGCCTTCCGTGATGACTTAGCGCCATGGTTTAACGTGGTTGAGGGTTCTTATACCCGCTTCCTAGCCCATGCGCTGAATCAGGATCGCAAGTCTTAAGTTAGTCTCTTTAGTCTCTTAGACCAATGAAACCCAACAGCACCGAGATGGTGTTGCTGGGTTTTGTCGTATCTTGGACTCGTTTCATCTGGGACTTATTTCTTCTGGGACTTGCTTCTTACGGGAAGGTTTTAGAGGTGTTTGTCGTATCTGGGCCTCACTTCTCATGGGAGTATTCAGAGCTACTTGTCGTATCTAGGCGTCATTTTGTCAGTCAATTTAGCTATTCTCTTGTTTTATTTGGGTTTTTTATAGAAAGCGTGTTAATATAGCAGGCTAACTTATCGATTTGTACTGCCGAGGTGCTTGTATTTACAATATGAGTGCGCTTACTAATAACGGCATGGCGATGGGAAAACCTAATTCTCGTTAAGCTTGCGCACTATAGCAGCAGCTAATTCTTTAAGAGAATAGGCATTAAGTTAGACACTTTTAATTATTTTTAGGATACTAAAATCATGAAGACATTTGTGGCTAAGCCGCATGAAGTCAAACGTGACTGGTATGTTATCGATGCTAAGGGCAAAGTCCTTGGTCGTGTAGCCAGCGAAGTTGCACGCCGTTTGCGCGGTAAACATAAACCTGAGTTCACTCCTCACGTTGACACCGGCGATTATATCGTTATTATTAATGCTCAAGATATCGTAGTTACAGGTAGCAAGTTCGAAGATAAGAAATACTACCGTCACACTGGTTACCCAGGTGGTATCTATGAGACCAACTTCAGAAAAATGCAAGAGCGCTTTCCTGGTCGTGCTATCGAGAAGGCTGTTAAGGGCATGTTACCAAAAGGTCCATTGGGCTACGCAATGATCAAGAAACTTAAGGTCTATGCTGGTAACGAGCATCCTCATTCTGCCCAACAACCTAAACAGTTGGATATTTAAGGATAAGTTATGATCGGTAATTGGAACTATGGAACAGGCCGCCGCAAAACTTCAGTGGCTCGTGTTTTCTTGAAAAAAGGTACAGGCAATATCGTTGTTAACGGTAAAACCGTTGAGAATTATTTTGCCCGTGAAACAGGTCGTATGATCGTACGTCAACCATTAGTGTTGATGGATATGGTTGAGTCTTTCGACATCCAGATCAACGTTCACGGTGGTGGTGAGAGTGGTCAAGCTGGCGCAGTGCGTCACGGTATTACTCGTGCCCTAATCGACTATGATGCATCATTGAAACCAACATTGTCACAAGCTGGCTATGTTACTCGTGACGCACGTGAAGTTGAACGTAAGAAAGTCGGCTTCCGTAAAGCACGTCGTCGTAAGCAGTTCAGCAAACGCTAATTGTTTTTACGTACAAGAGAACCACCTTCGGGTGGTTTTTTTGTGGCTGTTGCTTATTTTAAGCATGGTGTATGCCAGACATCAGTGATCTTGAGTTGGTTCAATTGTTGCTATACGTAATAGTTTTTAAGTGTCATAAATGGTTCATGAACTTTGGTTATATTTTAAAAGTTGATATGAAAATTTAAGGGAGATTATTAATATGCAGCATCATTTACTTTATGATGGACAGACAATAAGGTGGAACGCATAAGTATTTCGAGCAACGAGTGGAATGCCTGGATTTCAGTCAATTGCTGAGCAATGTAACCAACGTGATGCAGGTCCGATTCCAAGTGGTTTTATAGGGTTTTCTTAACAGATCATGGTCAAGCTAAAGCGAATATGGACACATGCTCTTTAATCCCAGCTTGGGGTATCCAAACTATTCCACGTGGCGAGCAGGCCAAAGAGTGCGAGCCGAATTGGGCCAATTGGGGGTTTAATCGTGTCCGCTTGGAGCCTGCTAATGCACAAACAAAAAGTCATTGTGCGCCTGTTATGCGTGATGGCTTTTATATTCATGACTCCTCCAAAGGGTTCAGTCATGGCTGTATTGAAGTAGAAGGGCGCTTTTTCTTTGTGTTGAGAGATTTTGCTAAGTCGCAATCAAGACCACGCTTGATTCTTAAGGTGGAGTATAAAGTAGGACAGGCCACTAACGGCGGAACAAAGCAATGATACGATTAACCCTGACATTTCTGGCCACATACTTGATGAGTGCCTGTGCGGCATCGACTACACAGGCATCCATTGAGCAATCCAAGCTTAATTTACACATTAATAATGCTTTAAATGAGTGCTTAAGTGTGCAGGCATCTCAGGCTGATATTAAACAAAACATTCCCCAGGACGCCCAACAAGTGATGGTTGAGCATGCGCTTGATATTCAAGTCTTGCAATCTATCGGGCATTGCGCTTGTGTTTCAGCACAGATTAGCATCTACAGTGATACCGCAGAAACCTTAGCTAAGCAGCCAAGTTTGCCCTTAGCGCAAACAAATTTAACGATTAAGCAATCGGGAATGTATCAAGCTAAGTTGGGGACGCAGTCACAATTAGCCGTGAATCCTGAGATTATTCTCAGCTTACGCTGCGCGGCTCCAGAATAAAAACGCCTTAAAAAAAGCCGTGACTTTTCCATCACAGACGATTGCAGCACTAGGTTTTCGCTGTGAACTTATGCAATAATGTTGGGAATATAAGCGCGGCTATTTTTTGAATAAAGGTTTTTAGAATAATGTCTAATCATATTAAAGTCGGTATTGTCGGCGGCACAGGATATACGGGTGTCGAACTCTTGCGTCTCTTATCTACCCACCCTCAGGTGAAGTTGCATGCGATTACTTCTCGTAAAGAGGATGGCATGCCTGTTGCAGAGATGTACCCGAACTTGCGCGGCCATGTGGATATTGCTTTCTCAAGCCCTGAAAAAGCGGCCTTGAATGAGTGTGATGTGGTGTTCTTTGCGACACCGCACGGTGTTGCCATGGCACAAGCGCAAGAATTATTAGCCGCAGGTGTAAAGGTGATTGATCTTGCCGCTGACTTTCGTCTGCAAGACACTGAGGTTTTTGAGAAGTGGTATAAGATGCCGCATGGCTGTCCTGATATTTTGGCACAAAGCACTTACGGTTTAGTGGAACTAAATCGCGATAAGGTCGCTAAGAGTCAAGTGATTGGCAATCCTGGTTGCTACCCAACGACGGTGATTTTAGGTTTAGCACCGCTCTTAGAGAAGGGTTTAGTTGATCTGAGTCATATCGTGGCCGATTGTAAGTCGGGCGTATCAGGTGCCGGCCGTAAAGCCGAAGTACCAAGCTTATTCTCTGAGGCATCGGATAATTTTAAAGCTTATGGCGTATCCGGTCACCGTCACCACCCTGAAATTGTTGAGCAATTAAACCTTATTGCCCAAGAGCCCGTGAGCCTGACTTTCGTGCCGCATCTGGTGCCAATGATTCGCGGCATGTTGTCTACCTTGTATGTGAAGATTAAGCCCGAGGCTCTGAATACGGATTTCCAGGCGCTCTATGAGCAACGCTATGCGAATGAAACTTTTGTTGATGTGATGCCAGCGGGTAGCTTGCCTGAAACACGTACGGTTCGCGCTTCGAATCAGTTGCGTATTGCCTTGCATCGTCCAGGCAATGGTGACACCTTAGTGATTGTTGTTGTTCAAGACAATCTGGTTAAGGGCGCCGCTGGTCAAGCGGTACAGAATATGAATGTGATGTTTGGCTTGCCTGAAGTGACAGGTCTACAGCACGTCGCTATTTTGCCTTAGTCTTGTCTAGTCGCCACCACGGTTATATATATGATTGCACGTTCTTTTTTATTAGTATTAGGGGTATCGATTGGTGCTGCTGGGATGTATTACTACGAGTTTAACCAGTGGCAGCGCGATATTGAACAGCTTAAGCGCGAGCATCAAGCACAGGTTCAATCTACGCTGCTGCAAGAGCAGATTACCAATCAGGCCTTAAAGAATCAGTTAGATCAGATGCAGGCTAAGTCTATGCTTGATCAAGCGACGATTTCTCGCTTTACAGAGCAGACAGCGCGCTTACAAGAAGAGTTGAGTGAGCGTAATGAAGAGCTGCTCTTTTATGAAGAGATGTTGCCTGCGGGACCCTCAGGATCAATTAGCTTGCGCGGCTTAGAAATTAATCGAGAAGGGCGTCGTATACAGTTCAAAGTCGTGCTTTCACGCAATTCAAGTGAAGATAAGCCGTTCAAGGGGCGCTTGCAGTTCCAAGCGAAGGGGATCGCGGATGGCAAAGAAGTGTCTATCAACTTATTGCCTGAGCAGCTAACGGCGGATAATCGCTTAGCCGAGCCGCCTGCCGCTGGTACCAAGGGCAATAACTTGAAAAACATGCGAGCCAACCCCATCTTAGACTTAGAGTTTTCGCGTATACAGCGTAGCCAAGGACTGTTGGTCTTGCCCGAGGGCTTTGAGCCATTCGAGGTGACTTTACGCGTATTAGAAGGGAATAATGTCCGTATTACTAAGGCCGTTATTCTCTAATTTAGCCTGAGGCTATGTTAGAATAAATATCCCAAGAAGCATGCTTGTATATGATAGGCATATAGGTGCATGGTGTTGTTATTGGAGCCGCTTAAGATATTATCTTGAGATCGCTTACCATATGTTTGAGCTTGCTTAAGCAATTTTAGGTTCCATGCTGTGCGTGCCGCTTCGCAACAGAATTTGAGTTTTATAAGAAGTCTGCTACTTCTTTTTTATCGGTGACTGTATCTCACCAGGAGTTATAAATGAGCAACGTAATTGAGTCAGTTGACTTACAAGCACCCCCACCATTATTGGTGTTTACTGATGCTGCAGCAACTAAAGTGAAAGATTTATTGATTGACGAAGGTAACCCAGATTTAAAACTGCGCGTTTTCGTTCAGGGCGGTGGTTGTTCTGGCTTCCAATATGGTTTTACATTTGATGAAACCATTAACGAAGATGATACCGCTATTGACAAGAATGGCGTACAACTTCTGGTTGACCCAATGAGCTTCCAATATCTCGTGGGCGCTGAAATTGACTACAAAGAAGATATCGAGGGTTCACAGTTTGTGATTCGTAACCCTAATGCGAACACCACTTGTGGTTGCGGTTCTTCATTTAGCGTATAGTTCAGAGCCGAACTGAATTCTGAGGCGCTCTTGTGCTGGCGTCGATAGGACTTAGCAGTATCGTTATCTAGCTTGGAGGCACAAGCGATAAGGCGTAAGAACACAGAAAGATTTCTGTGCTTCTCGCGCCTTTTTTCGTTTACTCAATCTAGAATTATTGGCCACGCAATCGACGAGGCGCATACATTGGCGTACTAATGCTGTCGGGCTGTCGGTACATCACCAGGCATTGACCACGCAATCGACTCAGCGCATGCCATTAAGCCATCTTTCATGTGCAATGACTTATTTCGGATAGAGACAACCGGCAATTGTGGCATGGCGAGATCCTGTGAGGGCGGGGAAGTCTAGGCGTTGCCCCTGCATAAACGCATGGGCCAACCAAGCGAAGGCCAGGCTCTCCACCGATTGGCTATCAATATCATAGGCCTCAATAGCCTCCACTGAACAGGCGAGTAGGCTTTGCAGCTCTTTCAATATGGCCGTATTGCGACTGCCACCACCACAGACAAATAATTCATCAATCTTGCCAGCATGTTCTTGAATTGCCCGCGCCACACTATGTGTAGTTAAAGCGCGTAGTGTGGCCATAACATCCACAGGATTAATGTCGTTAAACCCCACTAAGCGCTGCTCTAACCACTGGGCATTAAATAAATCGCGGCCCGTTGATTTAGGGGGTGGTGCATTAAAATACGGCTCACTACTTAGCCAATACTTCAGTAAGCGCTCCTGCACCTGACCGCTTGCTCCCCAAGCCCCTTGCGGATCGTAACGTAAGTTCAAGTGTTGCTCGGCCCACATATCCATAAACACATTCGCCGGACCCGTATCAAAACCACGCAGAGTCTCACCTGGTTTTAAAATCGTAATATTCGCGATGCCTCCTAGATTTAGGACGACGCGATGCTTCTCAGTACTGCTAAATAAAGCCTGGTGTAAGAGCGGGGCAAAAGGTGCACCTTGGCCTGCGGCAGCAACATCGCGACTACGAAAGTCAGCAATCACATTAATCCCTGTCAGCTCAGCCAGCAGGGCGGGTGAATTCAGCTGCACTGTAAAGCCCAGATCTGGGCGATGGCGCACAGTCTGTCCATGCGCACCAATCGCCGCAATATCCTCGGCCTTCAATTTGGCTTGTGCCAATAAGTCATGACAGCATTGCGCATAGAGACGCGCCAAATCATTCGCCGCCAGATGGCTACGCTCCAATTCATTATCACCGGCTTTATTGAGTGCTAGAAAAGTCTCCCGTAAGGCCATCGGCATGCCAAGACTATTTTGTGCAATAATTTTTACGCGCTCATCTGGCGTAAACTTGGCGATAACACCATCCACACCATCAGTGCTTGTGCCCGACATGAGTCCAATAAAATACTCGGGTTTTGTGGTGGTATCCATAGCTTAAGCGTCCATTAAAGGTATAATCACGTAATCATTGTATTGTAGAGCAAAGCAGCGCTTACACAATACAAATTGCCTTAAAGTTGAAAGCACTAGGTATTTATCTGACGATTGCCCTGCTTAGCGAATTCCTTAGTGATGAGGACGGCCGCTCATGCGGGTCTTATGCTTTGTCGCGAATATTATGCTTGGGAGCGGATATTATGCCTTTGGGCGCGAGTACAAGAGGGTGGTTATGGCGGTGGTTTGGTATGCACCTTTTCTCGTTCTAGCGCACAGTGCCTTTTAACCAGTTGATCAATGTATAGAGTTAATTAAATGACTGAAAATAAAATTAGTCCTGAAGTACAAGAAGATTTACGCACAATTTTACGTGGTGCTGATGAGCTATTAGTTGAGTCAGAGATGGCGGCCAAGTTGCAGAAGAGCCGTGATACGGGTGTGCCGTTACGCATTAAATTAGGTATGGACCCTACCGCGCCTGATATCCACTTTGGTCATACCGTTGTGCTGAATAAGATGCGCCAATTACAAGATATGGGCCATCATGTGATTTTCTTGATTGGTGACTTCACCTCGATGATTGGTGACCCGAGTGGTCGTAATGCGACGCGCCCTCCACTGACGCGCGAACAGATCGAAGTGAATGCACAGACCTATTATCAACAAGCCACGAAAATCCTTAATCCCGATCGTACGGAAATCCGCTATAACTCAGAGTGGTGTGATGAATTGGGCGCTCGCGGTATTATCCAATTGGCCTCTCGCTATACAGTGGCGCGCATTATGGAGCGTGATGATTTTACTAAGCGCTTTAAGGGTGGTATTCCGATTTCGGTACATGAATTCTTGTACCCCTTGATGCAAGGCTATGACTCGGTGATTCTGAAGGCTGACGTTGAATTAGGTGGTACTGACCAGAAATTTAATCTATTAGTTGGTCGTGAATTGCAGAAAGAATACGGCCAAGAACAGCAATGTATTTTGACCATGCCGCTCTTGGTGGGTCTGGACGGCGTTGAGAAGATGTCGAAATCCAAGAACAACTATATCGGTATCACTGAAG
>CAZIKJ010000053.1:0-5537 GCA_964539685.1 uncultured Pelistega sp. | reverse complement strand
ATAAGGCTGTGACACCTTCATTAATTGGTTTACCGCTCTTACGACGAAAGACCGATGGTGCCTCAGACCCTGCTAAGGATAAAATCGTACTTGACTTTAACTCCACATTAGCCAAGACGCGCTTTAATCGGCTATACGCACGATCTTGCAGAGAATAACGATCCAGATTATCACGCACCCGCTTCACTAAACCCTCATCTTTCGGGAAAGGTGAGACAAACACGCCAAGCTCAAGAAACTGATCAATATGCGATTCGAGCTGGCTGTACTGTTGACGCGTAAAATTCGGCGGCACAATTTTACTGAGGTCAGCCATAATCCACGTCTTCATAAACGAGGCATCATAACGACTGACATCATACATCATCAGGTAGGCCCGCAATGCCTCGTAGGAGTACTCTAAATCAGCCGGACTAGCGCTCTGCAAACTCGCTTCAATACGCTTAGCGATCTGAGGCAACAGGACTTGGCGCAAGGTTTCTTTATAGATACTATCGGATGCGGCTTCTAGCTTATAACCCTGATACAAACCAAAGCCATAACTGAATGGCGCATCATCAACTTTAAAATCTTCGCCGTCAGCCAACACCACATTGCTATTCATGAAGGGTAGTAAGCTCAAGATATCACCCGCTTGCGTGATTTTAATATCTTGACTTAAGCCACGTAGCGCGGGCAACTTATTCTCAACGTACTCGGTATATTGACTGTTATTCAGATAACTATTGCCCCATAAGAACAAGGCCCCGAGCAATACTGCCACCATGGCAATATAAGCACTCCACTGTATACGACGATAGCGACGCTCCCACTTTATATTTAAACCAGCAAGACCTGACTCTTTAAAAACCACATCTTTCAAAAGACGGTTTAAAAAGAAGCTCTTACCATTATCCATAGGTACAGCCTGGCTCAGTTGAGCAATACCATCTAACTTCATATAGCGGCGAAGTTGACTGGTCACCTTATCGAAGGTAAGCCCACCTTGGGTACCACTGGTAAAATAAACACCGCGTAGAATAACCTTCTCTTCATAACGTGAAGTGGCAAAGAGTTCACTTAAAAAGCTACCGAGAACTACGCGTAAATTAGCAAATTGTTGTGGTAATAAATACGCTAAGGCACGCTTAGTTTCATCCTGCTCCTTGACCATCACATCAGGCAAGGCATCAAATAGGCGCTGCTGCAAAAGCAGAAACTCATCATCATAATTGGCGAGTAGCTTATAGTCTTTGTCCTGACTCTGTTCATATGGGAAGGTAAAGCCCCATACCTGATTAAGCTCGTCACGGCTAAGACTACTGAAATACTCTTCAAAGCCGCTTAAGAGGTCGGTCTTGGTGACTAAGATATAAACCGGAAACTCAATCCCAAGATTCTCACGCAACTCTTGTAATCGACGCTTTAATACCGCCGCATGCTGCGCCCTATCAGTGGCATTCACACTCAATAAATCAGCGACACTGACAGTCAGCATGACACCATTAATCGGCTGACGACCACGGTATTTAGAAAGTAGCTGCAAGAAACCACGCCACTCTTCTTCATCGCCTGTTGGATCGCTTTCGTGCGTGGTATAACGCCCTGCTGTGTCTAATAACACCGCCTCATCGGTAAACCACCAGTCACAATTTTTCGTGCCACCAACCCCTTTCAGCGCAACCTTACCGAACTTCTCCGCGAGAGGAAACGTCAGACCAGAATTGACTAAGGCCGTGGTTTTGCCAGAACCCGGCGCACCAATAAATACATACCAAGGCAATTGATACAGATATTGTTTTGAGAAGCGTGCTAATGGTGATGCACTGCCCTTATCATCAAAACGTGAATCACGTAATAGTTGAATCGCCTCATCGAAGCGCTCTGAGAGAATACGCAACTCCGCCCGTTCTTGCTCCGGCAATTGCGCTTCTTCTTCGGGCTTTTTCGTCTTGCGTAACTGACCTAATAATTGGGCATTAAGGCGTCCCTCACGGTATTTGCGCCAGATAATGCGTAGCAACCATATACTAAAAATAGCAATGATGAGATAAAGACGAATATCCTCATCTTCCAGTGGATACCACTGACCCACCGCAATTGATGGTCCAATCGTCCAGATCATGTAAGCTAGCACCACTAGCCCAATAAACACCCATAGAGCGCCACTAAATACAAAGCCAAAGAGACGGCTGATCCATGAACCAATCATTGTTCTGCCCCCCTTAATTGACTTTGTGATCCAACGGGAGATACCAGTAATGTAATTTCAACACGACGATTTCGTGCGCGATTTTCTGCGGTATCATTTGGCGCCACTGGATCGGCTTCACCTTTGCCTTCGGCACGAACTCGGAATTTATCAGCTAAGCGTATATCTAGTAGCTTTTTCACCGCATCAGCACGGGCCTGAGACAACTCCCAATTGGACGGGAAACGCACGGTACGGATGGGCACATTATCACTAAAGCCCGTGATTAAAATAGCACCTTGCGTATTGTTCAATGCATCGGCAACGCGCGCCAAGACATTCACATACTCTTGTCGTACCACATCAGAGCCTGACTCAAAGAGACCATCACCACGCAAGACCACAACGCTACGATCGGCTTCATCACGGACAGTCAGGAGATTTTCACGAATTTCTGGTGACAAGTATTGTGCCAAGCGATCAGGTGCAATATGCTGAGCAGGTGTCGCAATCTGTACAGTAGGTGGCTTAATGGCCACAATTTCAGCAAACACGTGGCCAGATTTATCGCCTAGTGCCCAGGACATCCCTAAATATGAAAAGATACCGATGGCAGTGGCTAAAATAGCCACCACCCAGAGTGGCACAGGAAGTCGCTTTAACTCATTTAAAATGGGCTTATCTTGCCAGTGCGTAGACAAAGGGGCATCATAGCCCTGCTTTTCATTGCGTAATAAGAGCAAAAGGCGCTGCTTAAGTGTTTCGAGTTGACTTCGACCATTCTCTAGAACGCGGTAGCGCCCTTCAAAGCCCAACATCAGGCAATAATATAAGAGTTCCAGTAAATGACGATGAGGCGCAGGATTTTGCGATAACTTAGCTAATAGCTGGAAAAATTTCTCACCACCCCAGGCTTCATTATGAAACGTCACTAATAAGCTATGCACCGACCAACGACCTTGGCCACCCCAAGGCGTTAAAGCTGCCGCTTCATCTAAAGCAGTACACAAGCAATAACGCGCACCTAAAATTGTTTCATTAGGAATGCCAGTATGCTGTGCCCGTAGCTCAAACTGTCGAATTTCATCCACTAAGCGCTCACGCAATAGTTCAGGAGACTCATGGGCCTGAGACTTGCGAATTTGGGGCATTAACACTAGTAAAGGGTTCGCTGCCGCCACCAAGGGGTTAGAGCCACTTAACACATAATCTTCAGGACGCATTTCTGCGGTAGGTATTGACGCCGTATAATTAGCATTACCCCAAGCGCCTTGTTTGGCATCGGTATAATCCGCTGTTGACATATGGCGCTATCCTATAACTCTCGTAAGGCCCAAAACGTAAGATCTAAATCAGGAAAATCCCCGGCCAAGTGCAATGCAATCTGTCCCGTACCCTTGAAGGCCTTCCACAGATCTCCTTGCTTCTCCAGAGCGAAATAGATTTTCTTATCATCGTAAGGCAGTTGTGGGGGAGTCGAGCTAAGCTGTACTAACTTAATACCTGGCAACTGCAAGTGAACAAGGTCGCGAATTTTTTCAAATGCGCCCATCTTGGATTGCGTCGGAAAGCGTTGAATCAAGGTATCCAAAGGCAAACTCGAGCCGACCGACAAGACAAATTCGGAGTCTTTAAATAAGCCCATATCATCGACTTTACCCAGTCGCAGCCCACCCTCGCGAACGACTAATGGAATTTCTGTTGAAACCTTTTTCATGGCAAAGCTTAAGTCTTTCTTGATCATATGTACCAAGGGTTCAAAGCTCTTTTGTAAATCCTGATGCTCATAACTGGGGAATGTTGCGCGATCACGCGTTTGACTTGGCTGTGTAAAAGTCGCTAATTCATACGCTAAGCTAGCAAACTCTCGATATACACTTTCAGGATGCAATTCGCTTAATTGACGCAAATAGTGAAAGACCCCACGATAACGATTTAGCGTGAGTAAATTGAGCGTTTCTGTCATCTCAACCCGAGCGCTACGACCCAATTGCTTTAAACGAATATGGAGGTCTTCAATACGTTTACCTAATAAATCATACACACTATCCACCCACTCACCCAAGCTCTGACTCGCTCTATAGTGAATGACTTCAGGGATAAAATCCTCATCCAAGGTAATAAGACCTTCCTTACCAACTTCTATAATTTTCGCGAGATGCAAGGCCTCATAGTGACTCGGCAAATCATCTCCTAGGAATAAACGAAAACGCGGTCGTCCTATCTGAACCGTGCTTGAACCCAAGGAAATTTCACTCACATCCAATAGCTCCGCCTCATCAACTACGTAGCGCGCATTAGTCGCTGGCTCATCAGCAAAGACGATATCTTCAGCACCCTCTTGGTATTTAGGTAAAGCCAAATACACCATTTGGCGTAACTCTCCCACAGGAAGACGTAAGGGCTTGATATCACTTTGCTCAAGATTAAACACCAGACCACTGGGCATAATCCCTCGTGCCGTTTTCAGCGAAATCACATTCTCTTTAGAGGCCTTATCGATTAACAACTCAAATTCAGCAAAGCCATAAGAATGAACCGTACTTAATTTGAGTTGTTGACTACTTAAATCTTCTAAATAACGCTCTTGTTGTTGAAAGTGATGAGGACGCAAAAACATCCCTTCTGTCCAGATCACTTTTTTTTGTTGCATATCCATAAAAATTATTCTTTGCCTTGCTGCTGATTAACTAAAATACTCGCTTGATTGACATCAATCGCTATCCGCGCTTCGTCAGGAGAAAATTGCCAAAACTTATAAAAATTCGTTGTCTTCGCCTCAGGTAACTCAACAATTAAGCGCCATTGACTATTATTAATATCGCGATAAGCCGCAATAATCCCTATTACCTTGGCTTGAATGTTGCCACTTGCCTTAATCACTTCTGTTGTATTTGGGCGCATAATGACCGAATTTACATCTAGTAACTGATCACCCAAGGCTTGTTGCGGATTGTTCTGTAAGGCGAAAAAGTCACTACGCTCGAATGCATTACTAGATTTCAATTCAAACACTGTCACCTTAACAGGAGAAGCTTTACTTCCCATGCTCTGGTTGACATTCTTAGCCGCCCGTAGTTCTACCACATAGGGTACGGCCATTTTTGACTCAGTTGATGCGCAAGCTGTTAATAAGCCAGCCACCATCATTGCAAGAAGATATCTTATTGATAATTTGTAATAAAACATAACAAAAGCCACTCAAACGTTTACAATTTTTACATTATTCAATCTTAAATAATCTAAAGCTTAGCAAACCAATAGGACAGAAATATGACAATTATTAAAAAACATAAAATTGTCATATTTGCATGTTATCTTTCTTCCATTACAATCATTTGAAATTCAAGGATTTAATATCCTGCTA
>CAZIKJ010000052.1:0-2241 GCA_964539685.1 uncultured Pelistega sp. | reverse complement strand
GGCTTAGTTTCTGCTAAAGAAGCTGAGATTATGAAGGTTTAAGCTTGTGAGATCAGCCCAACGTAGCTCTACCCAAACTGTTCCAGAAAGTTCGGCTAAACCAAGACACATTGCCATTATTATGGATGGCAATGGTCGTTGGGCGACACGTCGCCATTTGCCACGTACGGCTGGTCATATTCGTGGTGTTCATGCTGTACGCCGTGTCGTGCAGTATTGTGGCGAGCAAGGTATTGATTATTTAACGCTTTTCGCTTTTAGCTCTGAAAATTGGCGTAGACCACAGGAAGAAGTCAATTTATTAATGCGCTTATTTGTGCGTTCTTTGCAAAAAGAAGTGATTAAACTGCACAAGAGCAATATTCGTCTGCGGGTGGTTGGCGACTTATCGGCTTTCGACCCACATCTGGTTGAGCTTATCCATGAGGCCGAGACCTTAACCTGCAATAATACGGCTTTAACCCTGTCGATTGCCGCTAACTATGGCGGTCGTTGGGATATTCTCCAAGCGATTCAGCAATTAGCTAAAGCGCGTCCCCAGGCATGGTCTAATGCCGAGCAAATACAAGAGTCTGACTTAACGCCTTATCTTAGTATGGCTTGGGCACCTGAGCCAGATTTATTTATTCGCACCGGTGGTGAAAGTCGCATATCGAATTTTCTCATCTGGCAACTGGCGTATACTGAATTGTATTTTACCGATAAGTATTGGCCTGATTTCAGTAATGCCGATATGGATCAAGCAATTGCTTGGTATGCGCAAAGAGAGCGCCGCTTTGGGCGCACCAGTGCGCAAGTTCATGCATCATCATCTTAACGGAAAGGGCTCGCTTGTAGGCGAGCTCAATTTTATATTATGCTAATTACCCGCATTATTACCGCTGTTATATTACTGTTAGTCTTGGCGGTATTGGTTTCTCTATCGGACCCCTTATATTTTGTGCTGTTCATCAGCTTAGCCTCTGCAATACTGGCCTATGAATGGTTGCGTATGACGTGGCCAAGTAAGGCCAAGGAACCGATTGCCGCCGTTATAGGGATTGTATTGTTTATTGCTTTTGTGTTGGTGTATTGGCTCTTTATGTCGGGTGAACAAAATAATATCGTAACCATGCTACATCAGCCGCTTGCATTTAATGCGAGTCCTTGGGCGACGACAGTGTTTGCCACATTTATTATGTTGCAGTTTTTTATCAGTTTTGTTTGGATTTTCTTAATCCCAATGAATGTTTATATGGGCAATACCAGTGCCAGTAGTGAGAGCGTGATGCATAGCTTGTGGGCAATATTTGCCGTATGCTCTGCTTGGTTTGCCATTCTAGCGACGTATTTATTTCTCGGTGCCTGGTTTTTATTAAGCTTCTTAATCATTATTTGGGCGGCTGATATTTTCGCTTATTTTGGTGGTCGCTTTTTTGGTGGCGCTAAATTAGCCCCTGCGGTAAGTCCTGGCAAAACCCGTTCTGGCGCACTTTGTGGCATGCTAGCGGTCACGATTTGGATGCTTGTGAGTGCATATATGGAGGGTAGTTTTGCGGCTTTAATACTACGTGATATGGGTCTAGCGGGCGTTGTTGGGATAGGTTTGGTGATGGCCGTGGTATCAATTGCTGGTGATTTATATGAGTCTTTAATTAAGCGTCGTGCGAATGTTAAAGATTCGTCCCGTTTACTGCCTGGCCATGGCGGCGTATGGGATAGACTTGATTCTGTGATTGCGGTCAGTCCTTTAGCTATGTGTTTTGTCTTTTTATTTTATCTTCAATAATGTCCGTGCAAAATATTACAGTATTTGGGGCCACAGGCTCTATCGGTGATAGCACCTTAGATATTATCGCTAGTCACCCAGAACGTTACCAAGTATATGCATTAAGTGCGTTTACGCGTATGGATAAGCTCGCTACTTTGGCACACAAATTTGCCGTTAAGGTGGTGAACGTTCCAGATGAGACTGCTCGACAAAAGTTTATTGATAACTTTACAACCTTGAAGAGCCATATAGCCTTGCCAGAGATTCGGCTTGGTCAAGTAGGTTTGTGTGAAACAGCACGAGATCCTGCAAGTCCTACTATTGTCTGTGCGATTGTTGGTGTTGCTGGTTTACCCAGTGCTTATGCGGCCGCGCAAGCAGGCAAAAAAATTCTTCTTGCCAATAAGGAAGTGCTGGTAAGTGCGGGAGCTTTATTTATGCAAGCTGTGGCTGCATCAGGTGCGCAGTTACTGCCCTTAGACAGTGAACAC
>CAZIKJ010000051.1:0-10055 GCA_964539685.1 uncultured Pelistega sp. | reverse complement strand
CTGCAATTGGGCTCGCTGGGTCTTCACTCGCCGCTGGGTTCACGGTGTCATTGGCACCAATCACCAAGACGGTATCAGTATCAGGGAAGTCTTCATTAATTTCGTCCATCTCTAATACGATATCATACGGTACCTTAGCTTCCGCTAGAAGGACGTTCATATGACCTGGTAGACGGCCAGCTACAGGATGGATACCAAAGCGAACATTAACGCCACGCTTACGCAATAAGGCGGTAATGTCAGCCACTGGATATTGTGCTTGTGCCACCGCCATGCCATAGCCTGGAGTGATAATCACGGAAGAAGAGTTCTTCAATAAATCTGCCACTTCGACGGCACTCATCTCACGATACTCACCCATCTCTTCGGTGCTACTACTGCTGCTTGAACCATCAGTACCGAAGCCACCTGCAATCACCGAGATGAACGAGCGGTTCATGGCTTTACACATGATATAAGACAGAATCGCACCTGAAGAACCCACTAGCGCACCGGTCACGATTAATAAGTCGTTCGATAACATAAAGCCTGCGGCGGCGGCGGCCCAACCTGAATACGAGTTCAGCATGGACACCACCACTGGCATATCCGCTCCACCGATTGAAGCAACCAAGTGCCAGCCTAATGCTAGCGCAATCAGGGTCATGATAAATAAGGCCCACGTACCGCCCATATTTTCCATAAAGATCATCATCAAGATGAAGCTAACCACAATTGCCGCTAAGTTCAGCTTATGCTTATGGGGCAAGCTCAGGGGCTTAGAGCTCATACGACCGTTAAGTTTGCCAAAAGCCACGATCGATCCCGTAAAGGTTACCGCACCAATAAAGACTCCTAGAAAGACTTCAACCAAGTGAATCTTCATTAAGGTCAGCGCTTCGCCTATATGTGAGGCAAAACCAGGTGCAAATGAATTCGCCACACCGACCGCCTCACGCATCTGCTCAAGTTCAGCACCCGCATCAAAATAGCTGTTATAGCCCACTAGAACTGCTGCTAAACCCACGAAGCTATGCAAGATAGCCACTAACTCAGGCATCTGCGTCATCTCCACTTTGCGTGCAAAGTGAATACCAATTGAGCCACCAATCACCATGGCGATGATAATAAATACACGGCCTTCAACACTTGGTGTCGCAATCGCTGCAAATAAGGCAATGGCCATACCAATAATGCCGCTGGTGACACCCATACGCGCAGTTTCTTGCTTTGATAAACCGGCTAAACTGGCAATAAAGAAGAGAGCGGCGACAATATACGCCATAAAAATTAAACCTGATGACATGTTCTTATTCTCCCTTATCTTTCTGGAACATCTTCAGCATTCTGCGTGTGACATAGAAACCACCCGCAATATTGATACTGGCTATTAAAATCGCAATAAAGGCGAATAAATTAATCAGGAAACCCCCTTGACCATATTGCAAGACAGCCCCAATCACGATAATGCCCGAGATGGCATTGGTCACACTCATCAGCGGCGTATGCAAAGCATGCGTCACATTCCAAACCACGTAATAACCCACAACACATGACAGTACAAAGACCGTAAAGTGGGATAAAAAGGAGGCAGGTGCATGTAAACCCAACTGAGCCAATAGGAACACCGCAACGGCTAAGCCACCCCACTTCAGAATCGGCGACTTAGGTTTCGCCTCTTTGGCCACAGGTGCTGCTTGCGCCGCTTGTGTTGGTGCAGCAGAAACCGCAATCGGTGGTGGCGGGAAGGTCACTTCACCTTGCGTCACCACACTCATATTACGCACCACCACATCTTCTGGGTCGAGCGTAATTTCACCATTCTTCTCTTTGCAGACAAGTTTGCTGAAATTCACTAAGTTAGTGGCATAGAGCTGAGAGGACTGGGCCGCTAGACGACCTGGCAAGTCAGTGTAACCAATGACTTTTACCCCATTCTCAGTCACAAACAACTCACCTGGCACGGTATATTCACAGTTACCACCTGCTTGCGCCGCCATATCCACAATCACCGAGCCTGGTTTCATACTATCGACCATCTCACGCGTAATCAATTTAGGTGCTGGTTTACCTGGAATCAGTGCGGTGGTGATAATAATATCCACCTCTTTCGCTTGCTCCGCAAATAAAGCCATCTCTGCCGCGATAAACTCAGGTGACATGGTTTTCGCATAGCCATCAGATGAAGAGCCGTCCTCATTGGTGAAATCCAATTTCAAGAACTGACCGCCCATAGACTGAATCTGTTCAGCCACTTCCAAACGCGTGTCAAAAGCGCGAACAATCGCCCCTAAGGAGCCAGCCGCACCAATCGCCGCCAAGCCTGCTACACCCGCACCAATCACGAGAACTTTAGCAGGAGGTACCTTACCTGCAGCGGTGATTTGACCAGTAAAAAAGCGTCCGAATTCGTGCGCCGCCTCAATCACGGCACGATAACCACCAATATTCGCCATTGAGGACAAGGCATCTAGCGATTGCGCTCTGGAAATACGTGGCACCATATCCATGGCAAGAACGGTAACTTGGCGTTCAGCCAAACTCTGCACAAGCTCTGGGTTTTGTGCCGGCCAAATAAAGCTCACCAAGGTGGTGCCTGCTTGTAACTTAGCGACTTCGGCCTCGTTCGGTGCATTCACCTTATAAATCAGTGGGCTGTTCCAGACTTCATCTTGAGTCACGATCTTCGCGCCCGCTTCAGCATAGGCATGATCACTAAAACTCGCCAGTTGACCTGCACCCGTCTCCACGGCCACCTCAAAACCCAACTTCAGTAGCTGTGCCACTGTTGTTGGCGTTGCAGCGACACGGGTTTCTCCGCGCGACAACTCTCTTGGAATACCTATTTGCACAGTACTCTCCTTTGATTGAAAAAATTTTATATGGATTATTCGAGAATAAACGATAGTGACTTAATTGGCAACAATACTGTTATCATTTTTTAACAATTTTGCCTAAATAAGCCTTTTGATTACATGAAGCCCGTGTTTTCCTGCTTATCGCCTACCTTTATGCCTAGGATATACCCTTTATGTTTACTGCATTTGACAACGATTAAGGTAAAATAAACCCTTAAAATCGACTTTTTCACCTCTTTTACATATATTGTCTCTCGCGCATGTCCAAACCCGCCCAAGCCTTGGTCTCTATACAGCACATCAGTAAGTCCTTTGAGTTGGACCGAAATCGTAGCGTAAAAGCCCTATCTGATTTTAGTTTAGAGATTTATCCCGGCGAGACAGTGGGTTTAGTCGGTGAATCGGGCTGCGGCAAATCGACAGCGGGACGGGTCATTTTAGGCCTTTACCAAGCAAGCGCTGGCCAAGTCTTTATCAATGGTTGCAATGTCCATCAAGCCAAGGGCGCAGAGAAGAAGGCCTTAATCCGCCAAGCACAGATGATCTTCCAAGATCCTTATGCCAGCCTCAACCCTCGTTCAACGGTCTTCGATATTATTGCTGAACCACTAGAGATTCATGCCATTTACACCAAGCACGACGACCTGAAAGCACGGGTTTATGAGCTCCTACAGGAAGTGGGTTTACGCCCTGAACATGCCAGTCGCTATCCCCATGAGTTTTCTGGTGGTCAACGTCAACGTATCGGCATTGCCCGCGCCCTTGCCCTAGAGCCGAAATTTATTGTGGCGGACGAACCGATTTCCGCCCTCGATGTATCGATTCAAGCGCAAATTGTCCTGCTCTTACAGAAGCTACAAAAGGAAAAAGGCCTCACCTATCTCTTTATCGCACATGATTTATCCATGGTGAAGTATATTTCCGATCGCATCGGAGTAATGTATCTGGGGAACTTGGTGGAACTCGCACCCAGTCACACTCTCTATGAGCAACCCATGCATCCCTATACTCAGGCGCTGCTATCCGCCATCCCCATTGCAGACCCAGATATCGAAGACAGTCGCCAACGGATTATCTTAGAGGGTGAAGTGCCCAGCGCCATCAATCCACCATCTGGCTGTGTTTTTCATACTCGCTGTCAGCACCGCCAAGCACAATGTATGAGCGAAAAGCCGCCGCTGCACGAATGGCAGTCTGGCCATTATGTCGCCTGTCACCTCGTGCCCTCAGTGGCCGCACAAGGAGCGAGTCAATGAGAATCTATATCATCAAACGCTTCCTGATGATGCTAGGCACTATCTTTATTATTGCCTCGCTGACCTTTCTTTTAATGCATTTAATCCCAGGATCACCGTTTGACCAGGACCGTAGCTTTAATCCCGTGGTTGAACAGAACTTGCGCGCCTTTTATAAATTAGACCAGCCCTTGTATGCACAGTACTTCAATTATATGGGTTCCTTACTGACCTTGGATTTCGGCCCTTCAATTGCCAATCCCGACACAACGGTGGGTCAACTCTTGCAGCGCGGCTTTCCAATCTCCTTCGAATTAGGAATATGGGCAATTAGTCTGGCGGTTCTCTCGGGCATCACCTTAGGCGTTCTCGCCGCCTTACGGCATAACGGTCTGATCGATTACTTTGCCATGGCTTTTGCCGTTTTAGGCATCTCAATTCCTAATTTTGTTTTGGCGACCTTATTAATTCAAGAATTGTCGGTGAATCTGGGTTGGTTCCCTGCGGCCACTTGGCGCTCCCCTATGCATATGGTCTTGCCAATCACCGCTCTGGCCACCACTCCGATGGCGATTATTGCCCGCCTCACACGCTCAAGTATGTTAGAAACCTTAAGTCAAGACTATATCCGAACTGCTAAAGCCAAGGGCTTATCGAGCTGGCGCATTGTTATCCGCCATGCTTTACGCAACGCCTTAATGCCCGTCGTAACCTTGCTCGGCTCCCTCTTGGCAGCCACCCTAACAGGCACATTCGTGATTGAGAAGATTTTTGCCATCCCAGGTATGGGGCGCTACTTTATTGATTCCATCACCAACCGCGACTATCCTGTAATTATGGGTACCACGGTGTTCTACAGTAGTATCTTAGTCTTTATGATGTTCTTAGTGGATATTGTGTACTCTCTCTTAGACCCACGCATTCGTCTACACAAGAAAGCGGGGGCAGACTGATGCCTGAGCATAAAAAAAACCCGAACGAAGTGTTTAAGCCTTCACACTCAGAGCAGGCAGCAACACCGTCCGCGACGTCATTAGCGACTGGTAATCCAGTCGACACAATTCCAGATGATTGGTTTAAACCAAGAGACCGTAGTCTTGATCAGCTCGCCGCGAGTAGTATGCGACCTAGCTTATCGTATTGGTCCGATGCCTGGCGTCGTTTACGTCAGAATAAGCTAGCCATGCTTGGTCTGTGTATTTTGATTATTATGGTAGGCTTGGCGATCTTCGCTCCCATGCTTTCCTCACACTCGGTAACACTGCAAGTGTTGAGCGCTCAAAACCTCCCTCCTTCAAGTGAATATTGGTTTGGTACCGATGATCTAGGGCGCGATGTCTTTGTGCGTACGTGGTATGGCGCACGCATTTCGCTGTTTGTTGGTGTTATGGCGGCCCTGATTGATTTCTTCATTGGGGTAATTTATGGTGGCTATAGCGGCCTTAAAGGTGGGCGCACTGATACGATAATGATGCGTATCGTGGAGATCCTCTATGGTCTACCGTATTTATTGATTGTTATTCTACTAATGGTCGTTATGGGACCCAGCCTGCTCACCATCATTATTGCCCTTAGCATTACGGGCTGGATTAGCATGGCGCGCATCGTCCGCGGTCAAATTTTACAATTAAAAAATCAAGAATATGTAACTGCATCACGATCGTTTGGCGCAAGCACTTGGCGCATTATTCGTAAGAACCTATTGCCCAATACCATGGGTCCAATTATTGTACAGATGACCCTAACCGTGCCGAGTGCCATTTTTGCCGAAGCTTTTTTAAGTTTTCTGGGCCTCGGTATTCAAGCACCATTCGCCTCATGGGGTGTCATGACCAATGATGCGCTAGGCGTTATTCTAACGGGTGATTGGTGGCAGCTATTCTTCCCGGCGCTTGGCATCTCCTTAACCATGTTCGCTTTTAATGTCTTAGGTGATGGTTTGCAAGATGCGCTCGACCCTAAATTACGTAAATAAAGATACCGTCGATGAGCCAAGAACCCCTCTTATCCATTCGCCAACTCAGCATTGATTTCAAGGTCTATGGTGGTACAGTGCATGCAGTGCGAGGACTAAATTTAGAAGTGCGTCGCGGTGAAACCCTAGCGATTGTCGGTGAGTCAGGTTGTGGCAAGTCAGTGAGCTGTTTAGCGGTGATGGGTCTATTGCAAAAACCAGCGGCTCAGATTAGTCAAGGTGAAATTATCTTTGATGGTCAGGATATCTTGCGCAGCTCACCCCGTGAACTTAAGCAACTGCAAGGTCGCCGTATTGCCATGATTTTCCAAGACCCGATGACGGCACTTAATCCTAGTCTACGCATCGGCGAGCAATTGACCGAAGGGGTACGCAAACACCAAGGACTCGACAAGCAGCAAGCTTATGCTAAAGCGGCCGATATCTTAGGCTTGGTCGGTATCGCCAATCCGCATGAACGCCTAAGTCAATACCCGCATCAATTATCCGGAGGCCTGCGCCAGCGTATTGTGATTGCGATGGCCCTTATGTGTGATCCGGAACTCTTAATTGCCGACGAGCCAACTACCGCATTAGATGTCACGATTCAGGCACAGGTCTTAGAGTTGTTTGAGCAAATCCAGCGCAAAACTGGGATTGCAATTATCCTCATTACTCATGATCTTGGTGTCGTCGCTAAGATTGCTGACCGTATTGCGGTGATGTATGCGGGTCAGTGCATTGAAAGCGGCACACGACAAGAGATTTTCTATCACCCTAAGCATCCTTATACCCAGGGTCTACTCGCCTCCGTGCCACGCTTAGATATGGCCCGCAATAGCCTACACCCGATTGACGGACAACCCCCTGATTTATTTGATCCACCAAAATACTGTGCCTATTATGCGCGCTGCAAACAAGCCTTAGAGATTTGCCATCATATAGCACCGAACTCCTATGCCTTAAGTCAAACCCACCAAGTCCTGTGCTGGTTGGCCGATGAGCGTGCGCAAGCAAAACTCTCTTCCTAATTTGATACACATACACTTGTCCTTAGCACTAGTCTATAAGAAAATAAGCACGCATAAGGCTAACGCGTATTGCAAGATATTTGGACAAGGTGTAATTTAATGCCTATAGCAATTTATTTCGTCTCTTTATCGACTGGAAATTCTGGCATTATTTCCATCCAAGGAATCTTATGAATAAAACCTTACTCAGCTTATCTCTTTGTTTCTTTGCTGCGAGCAATATCAGCTTGGCAGAAACCACGCTCTATTTAAACAATACCGAAGAGCCAACTTCCTTAAACCCTTCACAAGGTTTTAATCTGATTTCTTGGGAATCTTTAAACAATCTCGTTGAAGGCTTAGTACGTTTAGATGCACAACATATTGCCGCACCCGCCGCAGCTGAGAGTTGGAATATCTCTGCTGACGGTAAGACTTATACATTTAAACTACGCCCTGATGCCAAGTGGTCTAATGGTGAGCCTGTCACCGCACAAGATTTTATCTATGCTTGGACCACAATGATTGACCCCGCCACTGCCTCACCCGCCGCCTTTTTAGCCTATGATATTGTCGGCGCTAAAGCCTTTAACGATGGCTCAGGGCAAGCCAGTGGTCTGGGTTTAAAAGCCCTTGATACGCATACGCTAGAAGTGCAATTGGCTAATCCTAGCGTGGCGTTCTTAAATATCCTCACCAATCCCAATTTCGCCCCCGTTAATCAGAAAATTGCCCAAGCCAATCCTAAATGGCATGCTGAAGCGAATACTTATGTCAGTAATGGTCCATTCAGCCTGAAAGAATGGAATCATGCGCAGAATATGGTGTTTACTAAGAATCCACATTACTGGGATGCTAGCAATGTAAAGATCGATAAGGTCGAGTGGGCCATGGTGAATGATCTGAATACCTCGTATCAGATGTACCGCACAGGTGAATTAGACGCAACCCCTTCACCGATTCCTGCTGCACTCTACGATCGTGTTAAAGATGCCAAGGATTTCCACAACCTGCCACAGGCGGGTAGTTATTTCTTCCGCTTAAATACCAAGATGCCGCCTTTTCAAAATCAGAAAATTCGCCAAGCATTCGCTCAAGCGGTGAATCAAGCGGATATGGTGAACTATGTGATTAAGCAAGGCCGCTTGCCCGCATATGGTTTTGTTGCGCCTGGCTTTACTGCGCCTGATGGTAAAGACTTCCGCGAAACCAGTGGTAATTTAGTTGTCACTGATGCCGCTCGCGCCAAGGACTTACTCAAAGAAGGCATGCAGGAAGAGTCGTATACGCAGCTACCTGAAGTCACCTTGGTCTATATTAACAACCCAACGGATAAGCGCATTGCTGAAACCTTACAGAATATGTATAAGGAGAACTTAGGCGTCGATATCAAATTGCAAAGTATGGAAAGCAAGGTATTCTATGCCAAGCAACGCGGACTCGAACTACAATTCTCGCGCAGCTCCTTCGTGAACGATTATGCCGACCCTTACAATAGCTTAGAGAGCTTTGTGACGGGCTCTTCCATGAACCGTACGGGCTGGTCGAATGCCGAGTATGATAAATTGATCGCTGATGCTGGGGTTGAGGCCAATGCCCAAGTTCGCTGGAATAAATTACTTGAAGCCGAAAAGATTCTCATGAGTGAGGCTCCTATCGTGCCCTTGTATTTCTATAATCAGATCTTTATGCAGAAAGACAATGTAAAGGGCATCTTACGTCACCCTGTTGGTTATATTGATTTGAAACATGCCACGAAAGAGTAATACGGCTCAAGACCTTTACAAAGGTCTCGGCGTAGTCGTACTGCATGTTCTCTAGTACGGCAAGACATACCCTGCATTAAGAGCATAACGGCATGTGAAGCGCATACCTCACATGCCGTTATTGTTTGCACAGCTATATAATTGCTAGCCAGGCTCCATGATGATGTAGGCGCACTGTAGCACACCATGCTAGATATCACATCACTTGAAGCAAAGCAGTCGTGTAATCGCTTTATAAGCTTTATTAGCTTTATTAGCCAAGCACATCGTAACCCGCATCCTCAAGTGCCTCTTGAATCTGCTCATCTGATGCCGCTCCCGTGGAGCGGAAAGAAACTTTACCCTCAGCTAAGCTGACTTCAATTTCACTAATGCCAGGTAGCTCTTCTAGAGCAGCTGTCACATGCTTAACACAATTATTGCAGCTCATACCCTCGACTTTTAATACCACTGAATTACTCATCTTAATCACCCTTCTTTATCAGCTTTCTAATAAGAACACTTGATGGCAACACGATCGCCATACAAGCCATCCATATCACCTGAACGAATACAGACACCATCCAAATTCGTTACACCACGATAACCAACAGCATAGGCATCAAAGCGCATGCGTTCAAAGTGTTCACTGTAGTCATACACATCATGATGATGCCCATGAAAGACTTTCTGCGCACCGAGTTGCCTCGCTAAGCGGTCAATTGCCGCAAAGCCATATTTATTGCAAGAAGGCGCCTCATGAGATACCAGAATATCACTCTTTTGCGTTCTAAGCTGCATATATTCTTCGGGGAAAATACTGCTACGCTGCTTCAAACTAATCCCATCACGCCAATGACTACGTGGATGAGAATTCTCAAAAAACTCTTGCGCCGAGAAATAATTCCAGCATTCATGATGGGGCAACCAAATCTTACCGCGGAATACGCCACCTAAACCCGCAATTCGACGACCAGCAACCTCAACAACCCGCCCACTTAAATTTCGATCGGCCAATTCACTGGCAAATAAATTATCATAAACACGCTCACTGTCCGTGTCATGATTACCATGAATCCACCAAACCTGGGTTAGCTTAAGCACATGCTCTAGTTCAATATGTAAGGGCTGCTGGGACTCTAAATCACCCAGAAACACCACAGCCTGGGGCCGATATTGCTCAACAATTGCTAAACAATGATCAAACCCCCCGTGAGTATCACCGAAAAAGAGAATTTCATTCGCTGTCGCCATGTTAGTAAGAAAAATAAGCG
>CAZIKJ010000050.1:0-2840 GCA_964539685.1 uncultured Pelistega sp. | reverse complement strand
ATGGTAAATAGTCGTTTCATTGGAATTATCCTTATAAAAATAATTGCTGCACAAAAATACGGCTTAGAAAATTAAACCTACTTAATTACTGCATTTGCTTTTATATGAATTTAAAACAATCACCAGAATGAATCAAAGCCTTTTACCAAATACAACTCGGGCTAACAATTAGACATAAATATGTGAAAATTGAAAGACTGCCTAGGCATATATTTTGCAATAGCACTTTTAAATCAATGTATTGCGAAGTCCATTGAATACTTAGCGCAACGCAATATCTACGAACCTTTTGATAGCGGTATTAAGGGCAAGTGCGGAATTATTGTCTTTAATGTTAACTGGGGCTATGCCACAGGCCATATCGCTTTGTATAATGGTGAAACCTACCGTGAGCCTCGCTATGATTAAGGGAATTAGTAAGCCTTGTGAAGCATGAGTATGCCTTACGAAGTATGAATAAGCCTTACGAAGTATTAAGAAAATAAAGTACGTAAATTACCTTCTTTGGCATCGTAAACCTCAGGACCCTCATCAATCTGCAGGGTATAGCCAATTGTCGCCTGCGCAAAGTGCGGATTAACATAGGCTCTCAGTACAGTTAATAAGGCGTCCCCTACTTGCTTGACCAATTCGGGAGGACGACCAGCCGTAATCCGAAAATTCAGATAGATAAAACCATAATCCCCTTGCCCATCAGCCACCACATAATGTGTCGCTGGGTAGGCTAAGACACGTGTGCCCCCAATTGGGAAGACACGATTACCTTGACTATCTCGCTGCGCCAAGATCTCTTGTGACATGACATTACAGAGACCTTGCACATCGATAATTTTCTCTAAGTTTTGTGAGTATTGAATGATGAGATGTGGCATATAGTTCTCGATAATTTATTGACTCAGATTAGCTTGTTGAGCGGCCTCAGACCAGCGTTGAATTTCAGCTTTCTGAAAATCGGCCAATTCCTTGTAATTACCAGGGAAGACTTCCCAGTTCGTGCGCTCTAAGAAGTTCAGACTACGCTTCTCTGTATACACTGTGAGTAGCGCTTCACTGGCCTCTTTCTGCGCCTCTTCACTCATACCTGCAGGACCAAAGATAGCGAGCCAATCGACCATATAGTAATCCTTATAGCCCAACTCTTGTAAGGTTGGTGCATTCGGTGCGTGCTTGTAACGCTTATCCGCCGTGGTCGCAATCACACGCAATGGATGCGTTACCGCCAAGGTCATGAGTGAATCTGTATCCGCAAACATAAAATCAATTTTTTTCTCTTCAAGCGCTTTCAGCGCTGAGGCGACATCATCGTAGCTTGTCGGCTTTGCTTTCACATCAGCAAGCTTTAAAAACAACTCAGTAGCCACTTGCGCTGAAGCATTTGCACTGCCATAGCTTAAAGAACCTGATTGCTTAGCCGCCGCGACTAATTGTTCTACCGTCTCGATTTCTGAGCCCTTAGCGACGACCACAGCCATTGGGTTATATGACAATTTCACCAACGGTGTTAAATCCTTAACTGGGTCATAAGGTAGCTTATGGCCAAGCGCCACATCTCTCGCCACAGGAAAACTATTAGTGAGTAGCAAGGTATAACCATCAGGCTTGCCCGCTTTAACATGCTCAACCGCCTTGATACCACCTTCCTCAGTAAGCGCATCAACCGTAAGCATCATACCAAGACTTTCTTGTACACGTCGCTGCAAAAAGCGCGCAGTGACATCCGCCCCACTCGTGAGCTCCGTTGGCACAGTCACACTGATCGTATTTTCAGGATATTTAGCGAAAGCAGGATTGATAAAAGCAGTACCCGCAACAGCAGCCACCGTGACCATAAACTTAGTAAATAACGACATGAAGAAATTCCTTATTATTCAAGATGTGCCTTAAGGACAGCAGAGGAAAATGTATTCATGATTGTAGCATTAGTGACTCAATTCACTGGCATTGTGGGGTGGAATATTGGGGTCTTTTCCTGACTATCCACCAATCAACTGCTGCGCGGTCTGCTTAAAGAAATACAATGGTGATGGCTTTTCAGGCTTCTTACTCACAAGCGCCAAACCAAGTCGCTGCACCTTTTTCTCATCAAGCAATTCAAGAAATTGCACATCTTTCGCTTTATGGTGTTTGGCCATAATCGAAGGCACGAGAGCAATACCTAAATTACTCCCCACTAAGGCAAGCACGGTCAGAATTTGTTGTGCACTCTGGCTAATGATGGGACTAAACCCTGCTTGCTGACACGCACTATTCATAGCAAAGTTTAAACCTGGAACGGATTGTGCATTATAGGCGACGAAAGGATATTCACGCGCATCACTTAAATTAATCGCGTGTCCTTGCGCTAATAGAGGGTGATTGCGCGGCACCGCTAAGACGAAAGAATCTTGTCCTAAGGGCTGCATAATCAGATCGGTTTCTCGCAAAAACGGGGTTCGCACCAAACCAAGGTCGAGTAAATTATCCTCAATATCGGCAAAGATCTGCTTACTGGTCGACTCATGGAATTCGATTTCGATATTTTTATATTGCGATTTGAAGTCGGCAATCAGTCTTGGAATCAGCTCTAAAGTTGCCGTACCAACGAAACCAATTCTTAGCTTGCCATAAGTCCCGTCACGAATCTCAGCGGCCTGATGCTTAATGCTCTGCGCTAAGTGCATAAGTTTCTTGCAATCATCAAGTAAGAGCTTACCTTCTCGCGTGAGCTGCACTTCTTTCGTATTACGCGTGAACAAGGGGACGCCTAGGCTTTCTTCAAGCTTTTTAATCATCGCTTCAATGTCTGTAACATACTGCGGCCCACCCTGTGCTCTGATATGGGCTACAACATCATAAACTTC
>CAZIKJ010000049.1:0-2980 GCA_964539685.1 uncultured Pelistega sp. | reverse complement strand
AGAAGATATAGAGAATGGTAAATCTAGGAGGGTTCCTCATTCAACTGCAGGGGCTAAATATGCCATTAAAAATTTGGATCCGTTTTTCGGACATATTTTGGCTTATTTAATTGCAGGGCACCATGCGGGACTAGCAGATTGGTTGGATAAGGGATGCCTGAAGCTGCGTTTACATAAAGCAGATGATGAATTGCTCGCTGCTTTGACTGGAGTGCAAGAAGAACATTTGCATGCGGACTTTTTAGCGCTTTCTAATAATGGATTATTTAAAGATTTTTCAGGCATCTTTAATGAAAATAAAGAAATTGTATTTGAAGTGCATATTTGGATACGTTTTCTGTTTTCCTGCTTGGTAGATGCTGATTTTTTAGATACCGAAGCCTTTATGAATGGCTTTGTAGACGCAGAGGTGGCCAAACAAGCAGGTTGGCGTGCTACGTTTCCTGATTTAACTGAGTTGCACCAGCGTTATGAATGTTATATGACTGAGCTGGTGGAAAAATCTGATAAGCAATCGCCTCTTAACCAAGAACGCCAAGCCATTTTACAGCAGTGCTTTCAAGCAGCTAGCTTGAAAAAGTCATTGTTTGGTTTAACAGTGCCTACAGGTGGTGGTAAGACATTAGCCAGTTTGGGCTTTGCCTTGAAACATGCATTGGCGTTTGGCAAAAAACGCATTATTTATGCCATTCCGTTTACCAGCATCATTGAACAAAACGCCACGGTTTTCCGTAAGGCATTGGGCGATGAGGTGGTATTGGAGCACCACAGCAATTTGGAAACGGACGAAAAAAAAGAAACAGCGCGCATGCGTTTGTCTGCTGAAAATTGGGATGCGCCGTTAATTGTGACGACTAATGTTCAGTTATTTGAAACTTTATTTTCTGCTCGAACCAGTCGCTGTCGTAAGATTCATAATATTGCTGACAGCATTGTAATCTTAGATGAAGCGCAACAGATTCCTAGAGAATTTCAAAAGCCAATTACTGATGTAATGCGAGTACTCGCACGCGATTATGGTGTGACTTTTGTGCTATGTACTGCCACTCCGCCGGAGTTGGGTAAAGAAACCGATGTATTCGGACGTACTTTACTGGAAGGCTTGCCGGATGTGTATGAAATCATGGCAGACAAAGTTGCTTTGGCGCGGCGTTTGCGTCGTGTACGTATCAGCCTTCCAGCAAAAGACGCTCTCAAACAAACATGGGAGCAAATTGCTGATGAAATTTCCGAGCGGGATTGTGTTTTGGCGGTGGTCAATACGCGCACTCATGCCAGAGAACTTTTTAAGGCTCTGCCCAAGGACGGTATTAAACTGCATTTGTCTGCCAATATGTGTGCTGCGCACCGGGCTGAAATTATTGCTTTAATCAGATGTTATTTGCAGTACTATCAAGAGGGTCGTTTGGAGCAGCCTCTATGGGTTGTCAGTACTCAGTTAATCGAGGCTGGGGTGGATTTGGATTTTCCCGTGGTCTATCGGGCAATGGCTGGATTGGATAGTATCGCTCAAGCAGCAGGACGTTGTAATCGTGAAGGAAAATTACCCAATGGCCAGTTGGGTGAAGTAATTGTATTTCGGGCAGAGTCGGGGGCGCCTAGCGGTAGTTTAAAGCAAGGACAAGATATCAGTGAAGAAATGTTAGCCGCAGGTTTGTTGGAGGACCCACTATCACCTGCAGCGTTGGCCGAATATTTTCGTCGCTTTAATGTCAGAGGCGATCGTGATAAATATCAGATCAGCCAAGATTTAACCTTAGAATCATCGGCAGAAAATCCGTTGGCATTAAAGTTTCGTACTGCGGCAGAGAAGTTTCGTTTGATTGATAATAAAGGTGTTGCCTTAATTGTGCCCTTTATTCCATTGGCTTTGCAGGGACAAGAGGGGAAAACAAAAACGGTGAAAGCAACTGAACTGGCTGAGTTTTTTATTCTGCATCTGGATGGTATTTCCCCTGAACGATGGCAAGATGAATTACAAGGTTTGCGCTACCCTGCAAAACAGACTCAATACTTTGGTGTTAGTGACAAACCGCCACTGCCCGAGCCGTTTGAAGCGTGGTTTACTTTTTTGGAAAGTGATCCGCTGAAGCACAAGTGGGTGTATCGAGAGTTGCAACGCTATACCATTACTGTGTATGAACATGAGCTAAAGAAGCTGCCAACCAATGTGGTTTTTGAACGTGCGGGACTGTTGGTGTTAGATGGTGGTTATTATGATAAGTTGTTGGGTATCATGGGTGCAAACGATAGTTTTTTAACACCCGAACAATGTGTTTTATAAGTGAAAACGCCCCTGGTAAGAGGGGCGTTTATGCATTTTTAAAATATGATCATTGTTTCAACACGCAGTTCCATCAACGAGGAAATGAGTAATGATTTTACAGGCAGTATCGCTTATTTACAAATTTAATTGACAATCAATTTGATTGTATATAATATATGTTCATTGAAATAACTTAATGAAGTATGTGTTTATTGAACTAACTGAAGATATAAAACATGTTCATTAAATTAATAGGAGAGATTAATGAGTTTTATCTTAGAAATAAGCGGTGATTTGGCTTGTTTTACGAGACCAGAATTAAAGGTGGAAAGAGTAAGCTATCCTGTAATTACGCCGTCTGCTGCTCGTAATATTTTAATGGCTATTTTGTGGAAGCCTTCAATACGCTGGAAGGTTTTTAAGATTGAAATCCTCAAGCCAATTCAATGGGTGAATATCCGTCGCAATGAAGTGGGCGTAAAGATGAGTGAGCGCAGCCAAGGTCTGTATATTGAAGACAATCGTCAGCAACGTGCATCTATGCTGCTGCGTGATGTTGCCTATCGGATTCATGCTGACTTTGTGATGACTGATGAGGCAGGTGAGAGTGAAAATCGTACCAAATTTGTTGAGATGTTTAAGCGTCGTGCTGGGAAAGGGCAGTATTTCCATCAGCCCTATTTGGGTTGCCGTGAATTTCCATGTCATTTCAGA
>CAZIKJ010000048.1:0-3445 GCA_964539685.1 uncultured Pelistega sp. | reverse complement strand
TGTGAAATAATACAGTTAGAAAATATATACAGCTCTACAATCAAAATACAGTTTTTGTTGTATTATGCACACTTTTAAGCGCTTGATTATAGCTTAGTAAATTAAGCTAGCGAATTAAAAACCATTAAGAGATTTGGCGCCCGTTGCTCCCGCATTCTTATTGGCTTGAAGTAATGCCTTCGTTTCTTCACAGAAGAACGTAAACAATAAATCAATCGTCTCTCTAACACGATCATCACAGATGAAGTAGCGACGTTCACGGTGATTGACTTCACAGTCTACCAATTTAGCTTCACGCAACACGGCTAATTGTGTTGACATGGCCGCCTGCGGCAAACCAACAAGATTCGTCAGTTCGGTTACGTTGTGACTCGCAGTATGTAGAGCACATAAAACAGCAAGTCTATTCGGATTTGCTAATAATTTCAAAAAGTTAGCAGCCTCATCATATGCACCGTCTTGATTATATTTTACAAGCAATGCGTCCATATTCTATTCTCCAAAAGCATATTCTCTTGTTTTCCATTACAACTTTATTCTATTAGCCATGGTAAAAAACTCATAGCTTATTTCTATAGATATAAGCGATATGATATATTTATACCAAGTTTAATATATATATACAAGTAGAGAATAGTAAATTTAACACTTCTTTGAATACGCACAGAAACAATTTAGAATTTTGATGCTCTACGGCGACTAAAGTGTATTAAGTGGAGTTTTTAGGTAGATTATTTTATTTGCTGCGGCTGGTGGCAACTTTCCTGCACGTAAATTGATTTGTACCGAAGGAATAATTAAGCGCGGCATAGCAAGCGTAGCATCCCGTGTATTGCGCAATCTGACATAAGCCTCTTGACTAACACCCTCATGAATATGGATATTAGATTGTCGTTGAGCACCCACGGTCGTTTCACATTGATATTCTTGTCGCGTTGCAGGCAGATAATCATGGCATAAAAACATGCGCGTCGTATCACCCAAAGCATAGAGTTTTTGCACCGATTGGTAAAGAAGCGCTGCATCACCCCCAGGAAAGTCGCAACGAGCAGTGCCATAGTCAGGCATAAATAGCGTATCGCCGACAAATACCGCATCACCAATCAAATAACTCATACAAGCTGGAGTATGGCCAGGCGTATGAATAACTTCCACCGGTATGTCACCAATGAAGAATGTAGCACCATCAGCTAATAAACAATTGAATTGACTACCATCCAGTGGAAACCCCTCTTCTACATCAAAGATAGGGGCGAAAGTTTCCTGAACTTGCGTAATCGCTTGCCCAATTGCTGTCTTGCCACCGAGTTGTTCTTGTAAATAAGGTGCAGCAGTAAGATGATCCGCATGTATATGCGTCTCTAAAATCCACTCAATATGCAAATCATGTGCGCGCACAAAAGCAATTATTTCATCAGCTAATTGTGTGCTTGTGCGGGCGCTAGCGTAATCAAAATTTAAGACTGAATCTATAACTGCAGCCGCTAAGGTGTTGGGACAATACACAACATAACTGAATGAGTTCGTCTGTTGATCAAAGAAAGAGTTAACTATCGGACGTAAATCATTCATAGCTGAAGAGTCTGACTCAAGCATTTAAACGGCCTCCTTGACACAAGCAAGATACATACTGATAACTAAGACGCACTGGTTACACTATATATGACAAGTGCATGGACACTGAGAACAGATACAACAAGGTGCACCATTACTCAATGCCCATACTCAAGATTACTGGACAGGAACACCATGATGACGTACGGAAACTTGATCACCCTTACCCAAGCCCAACCAACCTGCTAGCGTGTACCATAGAATCGCTGTACCAAAAAACCCAAGGATATACACGACAATAATGACTAACCAATCAATCGGCCCACCAGCATCACTAAAGCCCGATTCAGATAGCACAGCCATCATCCATAAAGCGAACCAACCACCAAAGATACCGAGGATTTGTGCCTGCAAAAGGCGTCGTGAGTATACCTGACGCTCTTTTAAGAGTAGCAGCACAAACAATAAGGTGATCAGCACCACGCCAATGATGAGTGGCCAGAAGAACACCCCTAACATAATCTCCACAATGCTAACAAGCATTGAAAATTGATAATCATTCATAGTATTCTCCTGATTAAGCTTGGCCGCGTAGCATGCTGATATAGGTTGGCTTTAAGCCAATGGTTTTAATAATCCATGTCACCCATAATTCCTCGAGAGGAGCAATAACGCCAGGGAATGAAGGGACTAAATTATTGTGGTAATCAAATTCAATTAACATCGCCCGACCCAGTTGCGTGATCATTGGGCATGAAGTATAGCCATCATAAATGGCCGTACCTTGCTTACCTTGAATATCCGCGATCAAGTGATCAACCACAACAGGCACTTGCCACTTCACACTTGCAGCGGTCTTACCCTTAGGCACACCAGCTACATCACCGACCGCGAATATATTCGGAAAGCGCTTATGGCGTAAATTCGTTGGGTCTACTTCAATCCAACCATCCGCTGCCCACGGTCCATCTTGCCATGGTAGAGAGGAATTACGCACCGCATCCGCTGCACGCATCGGAGGCACCACGTTAATAAAATCATAAGGTACTTCAACACGACCTTCGCCTTGCGTATTGAAATACGCCATTTTACGGCCAGGATCAATACCCGATAAAACATGGTTGTACTTCACATTGACACCACGCTCTTCAAACAGCATACGTAGCTTTTCAGAAACAATCGGCACGCTAAATAAATTATTCGTCTGGGCATGGAAAGTCAAGTTTGCTTTCGATAAATTACCACGACGGTATAGGTGATCACGCGTTAAGAAGGTATATTTCAGTGGCGCACCTGCACACTTCATCTCAGTTGCCGGGCGCATAAAGACGGCCTCACCGCCCGTATCCGCAAACTTATCAAGTAACTGCCAGGTTTTAAAAGCGGCCTCAGGACTTTGATAGATACTACCAACACCATTGGTACCGATTAATGAGGTATCCATCCCTTCAATGGCTTCATAATCTAGCTTAAGACCCGTAGTGACTAATAAATAGTCGTATTCAAGCTTCTTACCACTAGCCGTTGTGACGCTCTTGCCTTCAGGATCGAACTCCGCCACAAACTCTTCAATTAACTCCACATTCTTAGGCACATACTCAGCTGTGGCTGTGACGGGATAGTTCTGCCCCTTAACCCCTGATGCAACCAAGGTAAAACCAGGTTGGTACCAATGCGCCTTACGCGCATCAATTAAGGTAATCTTCGCACCATCCAACCGTTCAGACAGACGAGACGCTAAGCTTAAACCTGCGGCTCCAGCGCCAGCAATCACAATCCTCGCCTGTGTACTGACTTTCGGTAGTGCCGCTTGTGCTTCAGGTGACAGAATGATGCCTCCCGCAGATGCCCCAACAGCAACACCAGCAGTACCAAGTGCACCGATTTTTAA
>CAZIKJ010000047.1:0-3074 GCA_964539685.1 uncultured Pelistega sp. | reverse complement strand
AGGCACCACGATTGAAGTTATCGTTGGGCCGAATCAACGTTAAAGGGAGTACATCATGACAATTAATATTTTATTAATTGAAGACCACACATTATTTAGACATGGCTTGCGCGTTCTATTAGAGCAAGAAGAGGGCTTTAATGTGGTAGCTGAAGCGACCGATGGTTTAACGGGTATTAAGATGGCAGAGCAATTTCGCCCTGATGTGGTACTGCTCGATCTTGATATGCCGATTATGAGTGGTCGTGAAGCTTTACCTCAGCTGTTGAGTAGTCAAGCTGACTTAGCGGTGATTATTCTAACCGTATCCGAAGATGCCGAAGATTTGCTTGAGTGTATGCGAATCGGCGCGCGCGGCTATTTATTAAAGAATATTGACACAGAGTTTTTATTGGATGGTATCCGCAAAGCTGTTGATGGGGATAATGTCTTATCCATAGAAATGACGAGTAAGTTGATTAGTCAATTACGCGATCCCAAGCAGTCGGATGATGAGCAGCAACTGTCGTCTTTGACGCAGCGAGAGCGAGAAACCTTGCAATGGCTCGCCAAGGGAGCGAGCAATAAAGTGATCGCACGTGAGATGAATGTGGCTGAATCAACCATCAAAGTCCATGTCCAAAACATTCTACGCAAGCTGGAATTGCACAGCCGCGTACAAGCCGCCGTATTTGCCATTGAGCATGGCTTGGATAAGAAGTAAGTGCTTCGGCACCTAAGCATAGGCCAAAATAACTAGTCATTCATTAGCCGAATACGCTACACAAACTCACCTTTCGAAGAATTTTCAACATAGCCTCCCCGCGTTATTCTGAACCATAGATTTATGTATGGTTCAGGAGAACGCAATGAAGTCTAGACGCTTTAAAGCCAATAGCATTCTGGTCGCCAGCACGCTTGCATTTACCGTCTGTTTCATGATTTGGATGGTGTTTGCCGTGCTTGGCTTACCGATTAAAGAGCAGTTAGGATTAAACCAAACTCAATTCGGTATTTTAACTGCCATGCCTGTTTTATCAGGCTCATTAATCCGTGTGCCGTTGGGCATTTGGACCGATCGCTTTGGTGGGCGTCGGGTCTTTTTCATTTTAATGCTGATCTGTATTCCCCCCGTCTTTTTATTGCAATTTGCTCAGAGTTATTGGCAATTTCTGGCGCTTGGACTGTGGCTTGGTTTAATTGGTGGCTCATTCTCAGTGGGTACGCCGTATGTGGCGAAGTGGTTCGAACGTGAGCGTCAAGGTTTGGCGATGGGAATTTTTGGTGCCGGGAACTCAGGTTCAGCGGTGAATAAATTTATTGCCCCCTCACTGATTTTGGCCTTTGGTTGGACCATGGTGCCTAATGTATACGCCGTGATTTTAATTGCTACCGCGGTGCTTTTTTGGTGCTTTACTTTCGATGATCCTTCACACCAAGTTGCCTCTTCGGTTAAGTTCTCCGCGCAGCTGCGCTTGATGAAAGATCCCGCCGTACTACGTTATAGCCAGTACTACTCAGTGGTGTTTGGTGGCTACGTGGGCTTAGCCTTATGGATGGTGCACTACTACGTCGCTGAGTATGGTTTTGATATTGTCCATGCGGCGTTTCTTGCGGCTTGTTTCTCTTTGCCAGGTGGCGTGTTGCGCGCGCTCGGTGGTTGGCTATCCGATAAATATGGCGCTTATAAAGTCACCTGGTGGGTGATGTGGGTGTGTTGGGTCGCCTTCTTTATCCTCTCCTATCCACAGACGCAGATGCAGATTGTTACGGTGAATGGGACGATGGACATATCACTCGGTATCAATGCCACTTTCTTCACCATCTTGCTGTTTATTGTCGGCATCGCCATGGCGATCGGCAAGGCATCCGTCTTTAAATTTATCGCTGACGACTTCCCTAAAGATATCGGTACCGTCTCAGGAGTCGTGGGTTTAGCAGGCGGTCTAGGTGGTTTCTTATTGCCAATTCTGTTTGGCATCTTAGTCGATGTAACGGGGATTCGCTCTAGCTCATTCATGCTGCTCTACGGCTGCGTATGTGTCAGTTTGGTGTGGATGCATTACTCATTTAAACCATTACAAAAAGATCAGATCTTAAACAAAGGGTAGGACTTGTCATGACAAAAAGTTTATCAGAATGGTATCCAGAAGATACCGGCTTCTGGCAGCAAATCGGCAGCCAGATCGCCAAAAGAAACCTATGGGTTTCCGTGTTAGCGTTATTTTTAGCCTTTGCCATATGGCAAGTGTGGAGTGTGGCGGTGGTTAAGTTACCAGCAATTGGTTTTAACTATACGGAGAACCAGCTTTTTTGGTTAGCTGCCTTGCCTGCATTATCTGGGGCGACATTACGCATATTCTATTCGTTTGTGGTGCCTATTTTTGGCGGGCGACGTTGGACCGCCATCTCCACTGCGTGTTTATTAATTCCAGCGATAGGTTTAGGTTTTGCCGTACAGAACCCAGATACCAGTTATGTGACGATGATTATTTTAGCGTTGCTCTGTGGTTTTGGCGGGGGGAACTTCAGCTCCTCAATGGCAAATATTAGCTTCTTCTTTCCAAAACGCGAAAAGGGCTCTGCCCTAGGTGTCAATGCGGGTCTGGGCAACTTAGGGGTATCGGCGGTGCAATTTGTGGTGCCGATTGTGATTACCTTTGCCTTATTTGGGGCGATTGGTGGTGAGCCTCAGACCCTGCAATTGGCCGATGGCTCAGCCGAAAATATTTGGTTGCAGAATGCGGGCTTCGTCTGGGTGCCATTTATCTTGATTTCAACCGCTCTGGCCTGGTTTGGCATGAATGATATCGAGTCTGCCAAAGCCTCATTTAAAGAGCAGGCAGTTATCTTCAAATATAAACATAACTGGGTGATGTGTTGGTTATATATCGGCACCTTCGGCTCCTTTATTGGTTTCTCAGCGGGTTTTGCTTTGCTCACCAATCAGGTTTTTCCTGAGGTAGATCCGATGAAGTATGCCTTCTATGGTCCACTGGTTGGTGCCTTATCACGTGTCGTTGGTGGCACGATATCCGATAAAATCCGCGCCTCCGTGGTCACACAATTTAGTTTTATTGTGATGATTCTGGCGG
>CAZIKJ010000046.1:0-1776 GCA_964539685.1 uncultured Pelistega sp. | reverse complement strand
ATATACTTATTGCTAAAATACTAGACTTTGCTGAATTAACTTAATCTTAATAGAAGAAATTACACATGGCTAATACTGCTCAAGCACGTAAGCGCGCACGCCAAGCTGTTGCACGCAACAAACACAACTCAAGTCTTCGTTCATTGCTACGCACCTCTATCAAGCGCGTACGTCAAGCAATTGAAGCGGGTGACCAAGCTCAAGCTAACGAAGTTTTCGCACGTACAACTAGCGTGATCGATCGCGTTGCTGATAAGAAAATCATCCACAAGAACAAAGCTGCTCGTCATAAGAGCCGCCTAGCTGCTGCCATTAAGGCAATTGCTGCTTAATCTTAATTAAGATATTAAGTTAGGCACCTCAGTGGGACTTTCCTAAGTAAGACTTTACCGATTTAAAGAATCGAGAGGATTAAGTAGAGAAATAGCGCTCACGCCAGCTTTCAGCAATACAAAAGGATGCTATTGTCAAAATGGCATCCTTTTTTATCGTCTATTGCTTTTATTGCCTATGGCTAATATCAATAAACAAGCATTAAAAAACCGAGTTAAACACTTCAAGTTTATGAACGTGTTTTGCTCTGTTTATAGTTATTCAGTGTTAATTGATGGAATAAGTGATCGAATTTAGTGATGCATTAGCCACTTCTGTATGGAGCTTTAGGCAATTCTGTGTAGAGCGGTAGGCAATTCAGATGCGGTTAGTAATCGAATCAAGTGATGCAATTTGATAATCGAATTTGGAGATGTGATTTGATGCTGACTCAGCTGTTCAGATAAAACTACCAGCCCTTAAAGCGATGCAACGAACCCATAAAGCTACTCGCGCACATGCACATCGCGCATCTCAGTCTTCATATGATTATCTTTCGCGAAGTCGAGAATAAATTTCCAGGCACGAGGCTCCAGATCGCGTAGCCGAGCATCCACCACCACACTCTTGTGTCCATCAACATTCGTCGGGGTCACGTATGGAGAGTAAGTCAAATGACTACTCACAGAACCAGGAGGTCGAAATTGCGCCATCACCCCTGCGAGACGCTCAGCCCAGTCACTGGGACGAAAACGCTGACCTGACTCGGTCACACCGAAGATAATTAATTGTTGCACAGAAGAAATTCTTAGTTCAAGAAAGAAGGAGACATTTTATTCTATCTGCAAGGAAATAACGCCAATTTGCGATAGAATTGTATATTATAAACCTTTAGTCGCCAGTTTGGCTGGTTTCCTTCACATTCACTTTATTTATTTTAAATATCATGACTACTCAAACATCTACAGGTCCGATGCGTCACTTTTTGCAATTGACGGATTTTTCTGCGCACGAAATCCTTTATGTGTTGGAGCGAGCTCGATTTATCAAAAATAAATTTAAGCGCTATGAACCACATATGCCTTTACATGATCGCACCTTGGCGATGGTTTTCGAGAAAGCCAGTACACGCACACGCGTTTCTTTCGAGGCAGGCATGTATCAGATGGGTGGCTCAGTCATCAATCTAACCTCTAATGACTCTCAATTAGGTCGCTCTGAGCCGATTGAAGACACCGCACGTGTCATTACTCGTATGGTTGATATCGTCATGATTCGTACCTTTGAACAGACTCGCTTGGAGCGCTTTGCCGCTCATTCTCGCGTCCCAGTAATCAATGGCTTAACGAACGAATATCATCCTTGCCAAATCTTGGCAGATATTCTGACCTTTATCGAGCATCGTGGCCCGATTAAGGGCAAGACGATTTGTTGGTTTGGCGATGCGAACAATATGTCCTATAC
>CAZIKJ010000045.1:0-7263 GCA_964539685.1 uncultured Pelistega sp. | reverse complement strand
GCTTAGTAGCAATGAAAGAAGCGTTAGAAGATCCACAACGCTTGTTACTCGATATCTAATCGCTTAGCACATCAGCGCCCCTTCGGGGGCGCTTGTCTTTATTCAAAATTTAATACAAGCTCACGAGAGCTGATTAATTAAAAAATACGAAGAGAATTTATTATGTCTACACAATTTGACGTTGTTGTCATCGGCGCTGGTCCTGGTGGCTATATTGCGGCAATTCGCGCTGCACAATTAGGTAAGAAAGTTGCATGTATTGATGCATGGGTTGATGAGAAAGGTAATGCTAAACCAGGCGGTACATGTACTAACGTAGGTTGTATTCCTTCTAAAGCTTTATTGCAATCTTCAGAACACTATGAGCAAGCCAACCACCACTTCGCCGAGCATGGTATTGAAGTCGGTAGCGTAAAATTAAAATTAGATACGCTAATTGGTCGTAAAGATGATGTTGTTAAACAAAACAACGATGGTATTCAATACCTCTTTAAGAAAAACAAAATTACTTTCTATGTGGGAACAGGCTCATTTGCGGGTAAAGCAGCTGATGGTACTTACCAAATTAAAGTTGATGGTGCTAAGCCAGCAGACTTAACTGCTACTCACGTTGTGATTGCAACGGGTTCAGCACCACGTGCCTTGCCTGGTTTAGAGTTTGACGAGAAGCAAGTTTTATCGAATGACGGTGCACTTGCAATTCCTTCTGTACCTAAGAAGTTAGGTGTGATTGGTGCGGGTGTTATCGGTCTTGAGCTCGGTAGCGTATGGCGCCGTCTTGGTTCGGAAGTCACTGTACTAGAAGCGATGCCTGATTTCTTAGCGGTTGCAGATACGCAAGTCGCTAAAGAAGCGGCTAAGGCTTTTGCTAAGCAAGGTCTTAAAATCGAAACAGGTGTAAAGATTGGCGAAATTAAGAAAACAGCTAAATCTATCACCATTCCTTATACCGATGCTAAGGGTCAAGAGCAATCACTTGCTGTTGATAAGTTAATCGTGTCGATTGGTCGCGTACCTTACACAACGGGTTTAGCGACGGATAGCGTTGGCTTGCAATTAGATGAGCGTGGTTTCATCGTAGTGGATGATGACTGCAAAACCAATTTACCGAATGTATGGGCGGTAGGTGATGTTGTTCGTGGCCCAATGTTAGCGCACAAAGCGGAAGAAGAAGGTGTAGCCGTTGCTGAGCGTATCGCTGGTTTACACGGTCACGTTAACTTTGCCACGATCCCATCAGTTATCTATACTTCACCTGAGATTGCTTGGGTAGGTAAATCTGAGCAAGCCTTGAAAGCTGAAGGTCGTGCTATTAAAACAGGTAGCTTCCCATTCTTGGCTAACGGTCGCGCACGTGCTTTAGGTGATACCACAGGTTTTGTGAAAATCATCGCCGACGCAGCTTCTGATGAAGTATTAGGCGTTCACATTATTGGTCCTATGGCATCTGAGTTAATTGCAGAAGCGGTGACAATTATGGAATTCAAAGGCGCAGCTGAAGATATCGCACGTATTTGCCATGCTCACCCAACCTTGTCTGAAGCCATGAAAGAAGCAGCTTTAGCGGTAGATAAGCGTACCTTAAACTTCTAATCGCTTCAATGCGTATTTTAGAAATTTAAGTTAACTGAACCTGCGTGAATGGAGGGCTTTCGCTCATCAAGAACGCAGGTTTTTTAATTGATAGGTTGTATGAACGTTATTCAGTTTTACGAGCAGAGTCTGGCTGAGAAAGGCTATCATGCGGATAGCGCGCAAATGGCTGCGATTACGCGTTTACAGAAATATTATGATGACTGGATTCAGTTTAAGGATAAACGTTCCAGTCGTTTAAAGAAGTTTTTAAATCGCCCTGAAGTGCCACGCGGCGTCTATATGTGGGGCGGGGTTGGACGTGGTAAAAGCTTCCTGATGGACTCATTTTATTTAACCGTGCCTGTGCAACGCAAAACACGGATTCACTTTCATGAGTTTATGCGTAGCGTGCATCTGCAATTGCAGCAAATTAGTAAAGAGGCCGATCCTCTTGATAAGGTTGCGACACAAATTGCCGAGAAATATCGCTTGATCTGCTTTGATGAATTTCATGTCTCGGATATTGCCGATGCGATGATTTTGTATCGCTTGCTGCAGCGCTTATTTGATTTAGGCGTATCATTTGTCATGACCTCTAATTATGAGCCGAGCAAATTATATCCTGATGGTCTGCATCGTGATCGTATCTTGCCCGCTATTAAGCTCATTGAAGAGCGCATGGATATTATGAATGTGGATACGGGTGTTGATTACCGTCGCCGCACACTTGAACAGGTGAAATTATTCTATACGCCACTAACGCCTGAAACCAATGCGGAACTACGTATGACCTTTGATAGTCTTGCTCCACATCGTCTGAATGATTCGATGTTGCATATTGAGAATCGTGAGATTCCGACAGTGGCCGTAGGTAATAAAGTGGTGTGGTTTGATTTTGCTACACTATGTGGTGGACCACGTTCACAAAACGATTACTTAGAAATTGCGAATCGCTTTCATACTGTGATTTTATCGGATATTCCGAAGATGGAGCCTAAGCATGCTTCAGAGGCGCGTCGTTTTACCTGGCTCATTGATGTATTCTATGACCATAAGGTTAAACTGATTATGTCCGCGGCTACGGATCCAGAAAATCTCTATGTCGAGGGTGTGCAAGCCAGTGAGTTTCACCGCACAGTTTCGCGTATCGTTGAGATGCAATCGAAAGAGTATATGGAACAAGAACAGCGTCAGTCAGTAAAACTCTAGCTTGGGTCTAGCGTACTTGTTTCAGCTAGCGTATATGTTCGCAATCGATAGCATGGAAATAGCGTGCCTAAGTAAGGTAATGAGAGCAATATGATTAGCGGGATTGCTGCTTGAATTTGGTCGCTGTCTCGCGGAATAAACTAGCCAATCTGCTATATGGCAATTTGATTTAAACTAATTTAAGATTCAATAAAATGCAAAGAACACGAGTATTAACCGGAATTACTACATCAGGTACACCACACTTGGGTAACTACGCAGGCGCGATTCGTCCTGCTGTTGAGGCCAGTCGCCAAGAACATGTGGATGCGTATTTCTTTTTGGCAGATTACCATGCTCTGATTAAGTGTGATGATCCCGCTAAAGTCGCCCGTTCGCGTTTGGAAATTGCCGCAACTTGGTTGGCTGCGGGTCTGGATCACGAGAAGGTGACTTTTTACCGTCAATCAGATGTACCCGAAATTCCTGAGCTATCGTGGATTCTTACGTGCATGACACCTAAGGGTTTGATGAATCGTGCACATGCCTATAAAGCCAGCGTTGATATTAATGAGGAAAAAGGTGTAGAGCCTGATGACGGCGTCACCATGGGCTTATTTTCATACCCGATTTTAATGGCAGCTGATATTCTTATGTTTAATGCCAATGAAGTGCCTGTAGGTCGTGATCAGATTCAACACTTAGAGATGGCGCGTGATATTGCCCAACGTTTTAACCATCACTATGGACAAGGCAAAGAAATCTTTACCTTACCTGAGGTGAAGATTGATGAAGAGGTGGCGACTCTGCCAGGCTTGGATGGTCGCAAGATGTCGAAGAGCTATGGTAATACGATTCCTCTGTTTGAAGGGACAGCTAAGGATCTCAAAGCAGCAATCGCCCGTATCCAAACCGATTCTAAATTGCCAGGTGAACCTAAGGATGCGGAGAACTCGCATTTATTTACCCTCTATCGTGCTTTCGGCAATAGCGAGCAGGTACAAGCGTTTAAACGCTTTTTGGAAGAGGGTATGGCCTGGGGTCAAGCGAAGGATGAGTTATTTAACTTACTCGAGAATCAGATTGCCCCAATGCGTGAGCGTTATCAAGCTTTAATGGCCAATCCTCAACAGATTGAGGAAATTCTCCAAGCAGGCGCACAGAAAGCTCGTGCTTATGCTCAGCCATTTATCCAAGAAATTCGTCAAGCTGTTGGACTACGCTCTGTGCCAACGGCAGCACCGAAAACGGCCACTAAGAAAGCAGTGAAGTCGGCTCGCTTCGTGAGCTTCCGTGATGAACAAGGGCAATTTCGTTTCCGTCTGATTGCGGCAAGCGGTGAAGAACTCTTATTGTCAAAAGCCTTTGCGAACCCTAAGGATGCTGGACTAAGTTCTAAGCGCCTAGTGGATATTGAAGTGGATAGTGCTTTGCAATTGGATGCGGATGGACGTTTCTCGCTGCAACTGGATAATGAGTTGATTGCAGAAAGTATTGCTGGAGCAAGCATTGAGGCCGTGAAAGACAGCTTGGCACAAATGCGTGAGAGCGACTAAGAGTGTCATAAGTGAGTATAGCGATGTGTGCTTAATCACGATTGACTGGGTTTGCTCTTAGCAATTAGACAGTTGCCGTAGTGCTACTGATACGATCTAAGGAATGTTGGTATGAATGATAAAGTAGTAGTGGCGGGCTTAGCCCCCTCATTAGTAGAAATTACTGAAGCGGAGTATGGTGTTAAATTAGATCTTGTTTATGCGTCAGCGAATAATGTGACAGGTGCAGCTATCTACCAAGATGCCATATGTGCAATCCATAAAGATGTCGCCCCCTTGGTAAAAAAGGCCTCTGAGCATGCGCAACGAGCGGGTTATACCTTAGTGGTTTTTGATGCTTATCGTCCACGTGCGGCGCAGGTAAAGCTCTGGGATGCCATCCAAGATCCGCTATATGTTGTACCACCCGAAGTAGGTTCTAACCATACGCGTGGTACGGCGATTGATGTGGCTTTGATTGATAATCAAAGCGGTGAGATCCTTGATATGGGTACGGGCTTTGATGATATGAGTGAAGGTTCTCATCATGATGTCGATGCAATGCCTCTACATGTTCAACGCAATCGCTTGCTCTTATTAGCGATTATGTTGCACGCGGGTTTTAAAGAAATTGAATCAGAGTGGTGGCATTATGAACTGCCTAATGGCCGTACCTACCCGATGATTGATTGTGATTTTATTCGGGTTTAAGCAGTTTAGTTTTTGCCTCAATTCTTGCCATACTAAGTGTCAGGAACTTGGCATTGTCGCGGCACTTGCATGAGAGATTTTCTATTGCTGCTAATGACCTAGGCATTACAATCCAACCTTACTATGTATCCTTTGTCTGTAGCATACTATGTTTAGACATGAAATATAGGGCCTTGCGCTATGATTTTTGTCGCTGAAGCTAGTATCTATGAGCCCAGTTAAGGTTCATTTAATGTAGATGCAGTCAAACCAATGCGAAGTATCTTGGCTTTAGTTAAGCTTAGTACTTCGCCTTTTTATTTGTCTTTTTTATTATGATGTCTTCAATGAAGCAAGAACAAACTACTGAGTTAAAGCGTAGGGGGCTAGGGGTTATTATCGATCTTTTCCCCTTTGTCTGGACCTATAAGTGGCGAGTGATTTTCGCGGTAGCCTGTTTGGTCTTGGCCAAAGTCGCTTTAGTGGCGACGCCGCTTTATCTAAAAGATATTATCGATCAACTGAGTGTGCCGCAAAGTGCGATGGTGTTTCCCTTGGCCGCACTCTTGGGTTATGGCTTGGTGCGTATTGCAGGCTCATTATTTCAAGAGTTACGCGATGCCATTTTCTCACGGGTTACGCAAGGCTCCATTAAAGAAATTGCAGTAGCGGTCTTTAAGCATCTGTTTGGTTTGTCCATGCGCTTTCATTTGCTGCGTCAGACAGGTGGCTTAAGCCGAGATATTGAGCGTGGCACGAAGTCCATTGGCTTTTTACTTAATTTTATTTTGTTCAGGATTGCACCGACCATACTTGAGTTAGCCATGGTGATGGTGGTCTTATTGTATCTCTACGATATCTGGTTCACCGTCGTGACCTTAGTGACGATTGCAGTGTATGTGGTGTTTACCTTCACTGTAACGGAGAAGCGCTTAGTCACGCGTCGCCAGATGAATACGCTGGACAGTATGGCGAATACTAAGGCAATTGATGCCTTAATGAACTACGAGACGGTTAAGTATTTTGATAATGAAGGCTATGAGATTAATCGTTATCAAGAGAATATGCAGGGTTGGGTTAATTCATCGGTAAAGAACCAAGTCTCATTAAACTTTCTGAATGCGGGGCAGAGTGCGATTATTACGGCGGGAACTTTAGCACTGTTATGGATGGCTGCAGCACGTGTCTATGCGGGGCAAATGACGGTGGGTGATGTGGTGCTGGTGTCGACCTATTTGACTCAGCTGTATGTGCCCTTAACCATGCTGGGCTTTATCTATCGTGAGATGAAGAATGCTTTAACTGATATTGAGCGCATGTTTAATTTATTCAAAGAGCAGGGTGAGATTGAGGATCGTGCGGGGGCTATTGAATTACGTGCGACCAATCCGAGCATTGAATTTAAAGAGGTCGATTTCTCGTATGAGGCGGAACGTGAAATCCTGCATGGCTTAAGCTTTAAGATTGAAGCAGGTAAGACCTTGGCTGTTGTGGGCACATCAGGGGCAGGTAAGTCCACACTTGCGCGCTTATTGTTCCGATTCTATGATGTGAATGGTGGGCAGATCCTCATTGATGGGGTCGATATTCGTGACTATACCCAGAGTAGCCTGCGCCGTCATATTGGTATTGTGCCTCAAGACACCGTGCTGTTTAACGATACGATTTACTACAATATTGCTTATGGTAATACACAAGCAAGTGCGGAAGAAATTTATCAAGCAGCGAAGGATGCCAGCTTACATGAATTTATTTTAAGCCTGCCACATGGTTATGATGCGATTGTTGGGGAGCGGGGTCTGAAGCTATCTGGAGGGGAAAAACAACGGGTAGCTATTGCACGAACCCTTTTGAAAAATCCTCCCATCTTGGTTCTAGATGAGGCAACCAGTGCTTTAGATACGCAGACTGAACGACAGATTCAAGAAGCCTTGGCCAAGGTGGCTGAGCATCGTACCACTCTTATTATTGCTCATCGTCTTTCAACAATTGTTGGGGCGGATAGTATTATTGTTATGGAACATGGGCGGATTGTGGAGCAAGGCAGTCATGATGAATTGCTTGCACGTCAGGGTAAGTATGCGCAGATGTGGGATGCGCAGAATTAAGAGTAGTGCTTGCTTTAGTGCCCCGCTTGTTTTTCAGGTGGTGCCGGAATAAGATTTGATGAATTGAATATTCTTTATGATGGGTGTGTTATGAAATTCTCGATAAGTCTACGTTATATTTCTTTATCGCTACTAGTAGTCTCGGTCTTAGGCATACAGTCTATGGC
>CAZIKJ010000044.1:0-3291 GCA_964539685.1 uncultured Pelistega sp. | reverse complement strand
CGGCAATAGGTGGTACATACATATAACCTTGAGGCACCAGTTTCTCATCTTAACGATTATTTAAAGCTTCAAAGTGTGGTTTATGTTATAAGCAATTCATATCAATTTGCTTATCTGCTACTTGTTGGTTCGGCTGGATATAATCCGTAAAAACATAAATTTCAAGGTCAACACCTTGCTCAGCAAGTTGTGGTTTCATAAACTCAAGCACCTCAGCCGCTGGTACGGGTGTGGCGGCCACGCTTAACTTCTCATTCGCCAAGGCGGCAGATGATGTTGCAAACAATGTGCCTAGCGCTAAAGCTAAGGCTGATACAGTTGAACTAACTTTCATTAAATCATTTCCATAATAAGGACTAAATTAGGTGAGAACACAGTGAGTCAATCAGTTCTATGATCTCTAGGCGTCTATTGTAGCCTGTCTGTTAAGCAGGCGTTAAGTTGATTTACTTATATTCTTATTCGATCGTTTCTCTGTCTTTCACTTGCCGCACCATGCCGCTTAAGCACCTCTTCGCACGCCTATAAAACCTCTCTCCTTGATTTAGCTTCAAATAAATGACATATAATTAGCGTAGAATAAGGTTATAGGGGCCGATGTAATGTGAAGCCCCATTTTTTGGAGTTAATTATGACGAAAATTGTTGTTGCACCAGGTAAATATATCCAAGGCCCAGGTGAAATTAAGAAACTTTATGAACACACCAGTGTCTACGGTAACGATGGTATTTACGCACTGGTCGACTCATTTATTCTTAAAACCTACAAAGAGCTCATCGAAAGCAACTTCCAAGGTAAAGACGTCGAGTTCACCATGGTTGAGTTTGGTGGCGAATGCTCTCAAGCAGAGATTGATAGTCATAAAGCTAAGATGGCTGGCAAGAAATACAATGTGATTCTTGGTATCGGTGGCGGCAAATCGCATGACACGGCTAAAGCAATCGCTTACGAATTAAATATTCCAGTGGTTATCGTACCAACGGCAGCCTCAACTGACGCACCAACCTCTGCCCTCTCCGTGCTCTATACGCCTGATGGCCAATTTGACAAATACCTGTTCTTGCGTTCGAATCCCGATGCCGTGATTATGGACGAAGAGATTATTGTGAATGCGCCAGCACGCTTATTTGTTGCTGGCATGGGCGATGCTCTAGCCACTTATTTTGAAGCGGATGCGACCCGCCGCTCGAGTGGTAGCACCATTGCTGGTGGCAAGCAAACCAAAACAGCCATGGCTTTAGCCACATTATGCTTTGACACCCTGATGAGTGATGGCCTTAAAGCGGCTAAAGCAGTTGAGAATCAGAGTTTAACGATTGCTGTCTCAAATGTCATTGAAGCCAACACCCTATTATCAGGCATGGGCTTTGAGAGTGGTGGTTTAGCAGCCTCTCATGCCATCCATAATGGCATGACTGCTCTACCGCAATTACATCATCTACTGCATGGGGAAAAAGTGGCTTTTGGTACACTCACCCAAATGGCTCTAGAGAATCGTTCTGAAGAAGAAATCTACGAAGTGATTGATTTCTGCCAATCAGTGGGTCTACCGACGACATTCGAAGCCTTGGGTATTCCGGATGTGAGCAAGGAAGATCTGTATAAAATCGCTGCCTTAGCTAATGATAAGAACGACACCATGGGGAATATGCCCTTTGAAGTGACTGATGACGCTATCGTAGGCGCTATGTATGTGGTCAATGCATTGGCTAGCCACGAGTTCTAATGATATATATCTAAGCACCTCCTAAGCAAAGTACTAAGTAATATTCATACGTACTTTGCTTAAAATACTTTCATTAAGAACTTACTCGTCACTCAAGAAGCACATAAACTTAGCTAAACAGATTACTTTGTGCAAAAGGCGTTACTCCCTCGCGGGCAAGTAAGGCCTTTTTACGTTCTAAGCCTAAACTATAGCCCCCCAAGCCTCCACTTGAACTTAGAACTCGATGACAAGGAATTAATACGGCCACTGGATTCTTACCGCAAGCACTGGCCACAGCACGGAAGCCTTTAGGTTTGCCAAGTCGCTCAGCCAATTCCTTATAACTAATGGTTTGACCAAGCGGAATATTACGCAACTCACGCCAGACGCTGCGCTGAAAATCCGTACCCTTGGGTGTATCGAATGCCAAGTGACAATCATGTGTGGGGGCTTCGATACAAGGTAAAACCTGCTCAAGCGAGTCCGCTAAAGCTTGAGGATTCTCATGATACTCGGCACTAGGGTATTCGGCCTGAAGCTGAGGTAATAGCACATCAACAGTATCAGCCAGATTCAAGGCACAAATCCCCTTCTCTGTTTGTGCTAACAACATCCAACCTAGGCTGGTTTCGTGGATCACATAATCAATCTTCATATTGCCTCGCTCATTCAATCGGCACAAAAAAAAGGAGTGATGCCTAATGGCGCCACCCCCTTAATTTAGCATATGATTTATTGCTTTGATATGCACTCAGCAATCAGCCAATGTAAATCTACTATATCTGAGAAGCGAATTCTGCGCTACGTATAAGCTATCACAAACCGCTTATCGCCTCTCAATGCATTATCTAAGGAGCTTATAAATACCCCAACTAATGCAAAGCAATTTACTCAGCCGCTGGTTGTTCAGTTTGCGGTACAGAACCCTCAAGACCTTCTAAACCACCTAAGGCTTTCGCAGATAAGCGTACACGACCACGGTCGTCGGCTTCAATCACTTTAACTTTAACCTTCTGACCTACGGTCAATACATCATTAATATCATTGATGCGGTAGTTAGCGATTTCAGAGATATGCAATAAACCATCACGGCCTGGTAGGATTTGAACAATACCACCGAAGTCTAATAGACGTTGCACAGTCCCTTCGTACACTTGACCTACTTCAACGACTGCCGTCAACTCAGCAATACGGCGCTCAGCTTCTTTGGCTTTGTCTAAGTCAGCGCTAGAGATGGTCACTACGCCTTCGTCCGTAATATCAATCTGGCACCCTGTCTCTTCTGTTAAGGCACGAATGGTTGCACCACCCTTACCAATCACGTCACGGATTTTCTCTGGGTTGATCTTCATGGTTAACATGCGTGGCGCAAAGCTTGACAACTCACCACGTGAACCGCCGATAGCTTCTTTCATCTTGCCAAGAATATGTAGGCGACCGTCGCGCGCTTGCGCTAAAGCCACTTGCATAATTTCTTTGGTGATACCTTGAATCTTAATGTCCATCTGTAGAGCGGTGATGCCTTTCTCAGTACCCGCTACTTTGAAGTCCATATCACCTAGGTGGTCTTCATCACCTAGAAT
>CAZIKJ010000043.1:0-4264 GCA_964539685.1 uncultured Pelistega sp. | reverse complement strand
CCATATCTCTTTCACCGTAATAATGCGACGTCTCAGCATGGTTAAGGAGGCGGTGAATGAACCAGCAACGCCTTGCACCTTATTTGTCGCTAGTGCACTAAGCGGCGGAATTTGAGCTAATAAAAGTACGGGAATGGTAATTAATCCTCCCCCACCAGCGATGGAGTCCACGAACCCTGCCAAGGCAGCAACCGCAAAAAACAGCAGCAAAAGCTGCCAGCCAATTTCACTTTCCATATAACCCTTAACTAATCTGTATCTATTCTTGATTTTTCTTTATGATACGCTAAAATCGTTCTATCGTAAGCAAGAATAAAGAAAGTAACGTGGACTATTTAACGATTAAAACAATTCATATGACTTGTGCTTATACAAGCATCAGTTTATTTCTATTACGCTCATTCTGGAACATCACTAATTCCAGCATTATGCAACAAACTTGGGTGCGTTGGGTGCCTCATGTGATTGACACCCTCCTATTATTGGCGGCTATCTATATGGTGACCATTATTGGGCCACACCATCCCTTCATCTTGGTTAAGATTGTTCTGCTCTTGGTGTATATCTTACTGGGTAGCCTTGCGCTTAAACATGCGAAGACATTGACCTGGAGACTGGTATTCACCGCTGCTGCCGCTTTCGTGTTCTACTATATTGTAGGGGTTGGTCGCTATAAGAGTCCGGCCTCATGGTGGGCGGTATAAAATTTAAGCAAATCGGCGCCTCAATGTATGGCGCCTTTTTAAGCTATAAGGTTTGAAGCGGCAAAGAAGTCACTCAGAAGACCAAGCGCATGTCCTTGTGCGCTATTGCGCAATCGAGGTAGACGTCGCCTTCTGCCACGAAACCGAAGCGCTCGTAAAAACCCATCGCATGCACTTGTGCAGACAAGACCACTTCAGGAAAGGCCTTCTTTTGCGCCTCATGGATTAAAGACTCTAGCACCTGTGCCCCTAAGCCCATCCCCCTGGCATTGGCCACCACGGCCATGCGGCCGATATGACCATCAGGTAAAAGTCTGCCTGTTGCTAAAGCAAGCAGCTCACTGTCAAAGATTACCGCATGGGTAGACAGCGCATCGAACTCATCTAATTCCATCTCTACCGGCACCGCCTGTTCCTTGACAAAGACCTCAAATCGAACGTGCTTAGCGGCTTGGGCTAAGTGCTCCCAACTACCGAGTTGAAGTGTTAAGCCGTTCTGTAACGCAATGCATTGCACAGCGGCTGTCGCCTCTTGTTCACAAGCCATCTCGCGATTCCTTTCCATCATATTACTTGATTACCTTCATTATCATTCTTGCACGCCGGCCTGATTTGACCGCACTTCGATTTCCCATTGCGCCCCCTCTTTTAAGGTTAAAATATGGCTATGATGAATATGTAAGGTACTTCGGTGTCCAATACTTATCAAGCGTAAATCAGGCAACTCACGATGTAATAATTGATACATAGCGAACTCCAAACCTTCGTCCATCGCTGAAGTCGCTTCATCTAAGAAGGCAGCTATTGGTTTCATCAAGAGAATACGAGCAAACGCCACGCGCTGTTGCTCACCAAGCGATAAGCTATGGGTCCAACTAGAGTCATGATCTAAGCGATTCACCAGATGCGATAGCGCAACTTTTTCTAAGACTTCAAGCGCTAATTGTTGACCATTCTCGGGTACGGGGTTGGGGTAGAATAAGGTGTCAACCAAGGGACCTTCAGGTAGGTATGGCTTTTGTGATAAGAATAACACCCCCTCAAGCGGCCGTACAATACGCCCCGTTGAATACGGCCAGAGCCCAGCAATTGTACGCAGGATGGTGGTCTTGCCTGAACCTGAAGGGCCTTGAACAAGTAGTGACTCACCTTTATTAACATTAAAGCTCAAGTGATTCACTAACTCACGGCCAAGTGGTGTTGTAACACCTACATCTTCCAAGGCAACGCGCTCACCCTCAGTTTCAATTTTAGGAACAGGCAATTTATCCGCACGTTCAATATTCACATCAAAGCCTGTCAGACGTTCTAGCACCGCACGATATTGTGCAAAATTATCATAGGCTGTACGAAAGAACGACAAATTATCAGTTAGATTGCCAAATGCTTGTGCCGTCTGAATCATATCCCCAAGGCTAATCTGCTGACTAAAAAAACGTGGAGCCTGGATAATAAAGGGGAAAATAACCGCAGTCTGAGAAACCAATAAGTTAAAACCTTGGAATTTAAGGCTACGATGCACAATTGCCCATACGTTCTCAATCACTGCCTTAAATCGTTGTAAGAGTTTATTGCTCTCAATCACTTCACCAGCATAAAAGGCAATGCTCTCAGCATATTCACGTACACGGATTAAGGAGTAACGATAGTTCGCATTCAAGCGCTCATCTAAGAAATTTAAGCGAATCAAGGGGCGACCAATCTTAAACGCAATTACCGTGGCGATTAAGATATAAATATATAAAGCAAACACCATACCCCGTTCAATCACAAAACCGCCTAACTCTAATGGACCCGATAGATTCCAGAGAATCAGGGTGAAGGCTACCACCGAGACCATAGAGGAAATTAAACCAAGCGTAAGCTCTAAGGAAAGCGTGGCGAAGCTCACCACATCCTGTTGAATACGTTGGTCCGGGTTATCAATCGGTGAGTCTAGATAATAGGTACGATAGTAACTCTTATTGCTCATCCAACGATGCAACATATCGTTATTCAGGTTTTCACGCCATTTAATCACAAAGCGCTGTTGCAAATAGTATGCCACCAGTGCACGGGTAATATGGATTGCCGCCAGTACGGTAAAAACCAGCATCTGAATCCAGAACATGGATTCGTCTAGCTTCTGCAAAGCCGTGTACATGGCGTTATACCAATTGGAGAATAAGACATTCAGTCGCACACCAAAGAGACTAAGCAGAAGGACAACGGCAAAAGTCACAATAGTCAGAGGATTCTCACGAGGATCAAAATAATGTCCAGCTAATTGCCAGAACATAGCGGCCCACTTAGTGGTTTTAATTAAGATAAAACCAATCACCAGCAGTAAAATAGAGGAAATAACAAACGCAATACCCACCCATTGCAGGCTTGCTAATAACTCTTGTGACCAATTCATAGGTAAATCCAAAAAATTGCTATTCAAAAATTAGGCGATTTAGCCGAGCTCTTCGTCAATGACACAGCAAATTAACTCTGCAAATTAACTCTGCAAATTAACTCTGCGAAATGACTCTGCAAATTGCACACAGTTCAAAGTCACTCAATCAACACTTACGCTTGCTTAGCCTTAACGGCACTATACAGACAAAGACTAAGCAAAAGGCTATATCACATATCTGACCAATAAACTGTCATTAAGTTCCGTGTTTTTTGACAAGACCTATTGGGCAATCAAGACATGCGTTATTCTACACGCAAAGAAAATTCCTAAAACACAAAATGCTTACCACTTAAAATTCTGATAAAAAATTCACTACGTAAAATAAGCTCAGCAAAGCTCGAAACGCTTAAAAATGCTTAAAAATGCGTGAACCATGCTTAACGTTATCATAGTGTAGAGCAGACGCAGTATGTATCACTAGAAGTATTATGTATCACTAGAATTAATGATTTTTAGAATATTCATAGGGAAATTGAGTTTATTCAGGAGAGAATGCAACAAATTCGGTAAAATAATGCTTTCAAGGAGTGTGGATAATAATGGATATGCGCGAGCAAGCTTTATATGCTTTAGCCTTAAGTCAGATTGACGATAAAATTCAAGCGGTTGAGCAATTAGCCAAGAATCCTAACTGCACGCTTGACACTCAAGCAATTATCCAGGCACAGCAAACCTTACCAGGTCGCCCTGCACGCCCCGAACTCGTGCCACCACAACAGGTTAAATTTCGCTCTGCCCATACCGTCGAAGGTCGTATTGCCCTCTTACACTCCATTGCCCATATTGAATTCAATGCGATTAATCTTGCTTTAGATATTATGTGGCGCTTTGCAGGCATGCCAGAGCAGTTTTATCGCGACTGGTTACGCGTCGCGCAGGAAGAAACCTATCACTTCAGCTTAATTCGTGCTCATCTACAATCCTTAGGTGCCGACTATGGTGATCTCAATGCGCATAATGGTTTATGGGATATGGCCGAGAAAACCCGTGACGATATTCTGGCTCGCCTGGGCCTAGTCCCTCGTACACTCGAAGCACGTGGCCTTGACGTCACACCTGGCATTCAAGAGCGCCTACGCCAAGCGGGTGATATGGAGGCAGTCGCCATCTTAGATAT
>CAZIKJ010000042.1:0-4495 GCA_964539685.1 uncultured Pelistega sp. | reverse complement strand
TCTTTAGAGCGGGTGATAATGATCGGTTGGCGACCAATGTAGGTGGTAAAGAAGTCATTCACATTAGGGATTTGGCTTTCGTGAGCCAAATACACCCAACCACCTTCAAAAATATGTTTCATCTCCAATTCAAACAAATCTGGATTGGTAAAGATATCGCGACGGCAGCGGTAAATACCTGCCTCCTCATCGACTTGCATCGCAGTGTTCAGAATTTGTTCAACTTTATTTATTTTACTCATGGCGTGACTTTGAAAAATAAGATGTTTATCGATGCTCAGCATGGCCTTATGCCACACTGAGCCTTGATCTACCAAAAGATATTTTTTGACTAAAAACGATTGTCTTAGCCGATTGCGCGGATACGTTGATCAACCAATTGGTTATCTTCACCGTTAACCAACGGTGTTAGGTGAATATCAAAAGTCATTTCAGCGAATGGACCTTCGATACCAGCTTCTTGGCTGCGAGCTGCGTCGTTCACCTCAGTGATCGCAGGAACTAGACCTTCACGTGTTGCATAAGCAAAGTCATCATTCAAGTATGGGTCGTTATCGATATTGATCTGTGTCGTTAATTTACGGTGGTTATCAGCACTCACGAAGTAGTGGATATGTGCTGGGCGATTACCGTGACGACCTAATAAGTTCAAAAGTTCTTGAGTAGGGCTGTCTGGAGGGCAACCGTAACCGGCAGGAACGATTGTGCGGTATTTGTACTGACCGTTAGCATCCGTCATGATGCTGCGACGTAAACAGAATGCTTGTAACTCACCGGTTGGGTCAAAGTGTGAGTAGAAACCGCGTGTATCCGCGTGCCATACTTCAACTTTAGCACCGGGTAGTGGTTTACCTTCTGAATCAAATACTGTACCTGTAACCAATAAGGTATGACCCTTCTGATCTAAGCCTTCGTCCATACGCGCAAAGCCTTCAACAACAGGCGCACCTGAAACGTATAGAGGACCTTCAATCGTACGTTGTGTACCACCTGTGATACCTAAGCGTTCATCTTCAGCGTCTAAGCGTAAGTCTAAATAGTGATCAAAGCCTAAACCTGGTGACAATAGACCCGCCTCACCCGCAGCCCCTAAACGGTTAATGTAAGCAACAGCAGACCAGAATTCGTTAGGTGTGATGTTTAGCTCGTCAATCGTTTTAAATAAATCGCTGACGATGCGGTGAATGATTTCTTTAGCACGTGGATTACCACCTTCGTATGGGAAGCCGCTTAGTAGGTTTAAGAAATCTTGGATTTTTTTGGTTTCAAATAAATTGATGCTCATTATCATCTCCTTAAATAGATTGAAATATCTTTGTGACAATGCTATTAAAGACTTTTGACTATGTTTTATCCAATACTTTATTTTCCAAACCCTATACGGAAACGGTATAATGCAAAAAAAACCTAATATAATCAATGCCTAAGAAGAGCCAACTAAAAAAACCTATGGTTTTTACCTAAACCATAATTTGGAGCATAAGTCTATGGATTTAAAGCAAATTCGTTACTTTTTAGCCCTTGCGGAGACAATGAGCTTCACCGAGGCAGCCAAACGTCTGCACATTACGCAACCACCCCTCAGTCGGCAAATTCAAGCCCTCGAAGCTTCTCTAGGTGTGACCTTAATTGAGCGTGATAACCGACCTATGCAGCTAACTGAAGCAGGCCGCCTCTTCTATGAACAGATGGTGCCGGTCGTCAGTCGTATGGAGGATATACGTAAAAATACGGTCAATATGGCGGGACAGTTTCAACGACGTTTATCGATTGGTTTTGTGCCATCCGTGCTGTATGGAGCCTTGCCTATGCTGATTCGGAATATGAAGGAGAAGTATCCAGAAACAGAATTAGTGTTCCAGGAGATGACCTCCATGCAACAGATTGAAGCCTTAAAGGCTGGTCGCATTGATGTCGGATTTGGGCGCATGAAATTATATGATGCTAGTATCGTGCGACAAATCGTGCGTCGTGAGCGTTTAGCAGTCGCCATGAGTAATGACCACCCGCTGGCCGAAACTAACGCCCCCCTCCCCTTGAATAAGCTGAATAATGAAAAACTTCTTGTCTACCCTTCTCAGCCAAGACCTAGCTTCGCCGATCACGTCTTAAATACCATGCATGATCGCCGTATTGAATTCAAAAGCATTACAGAAGTCTCATGCTTACAAACTGCACTAGGTTTGGTCGCAGCGGCTGAGGGCTTATGTATCATCCCTACTATGGCCCGAATTCGTCAGGATATCCATTATCGCCAATTCGAAGACGATAAATTAAACTCACCGATTATCCTTAGCTACCGCAAGAATGATAGCTCGTGGTATATCCAAGGTCTGAAAGACAGCATTCTGCAAACTCACCAAGATAATCAATTACTATTCGAGCCCACTTCAGTAGATTTAATCCCTAGTTTATTGACTGAAATATCTAAGAATTAAAACGAGAGCTGCAATAGCTTCACAGGCTTTTTAAGATATGCAGCGTTATGCGCTTGTGTCATCAACGAAATATAAACAGCTGTATGTTAGCTACATAAGGACTAAAATAGACTACCTTATCTTGCCAGCAAGCCATTAAAAAGGGCCCCTGCTAAGGAGTCCTTTTTTAGTTGCAGACAATTTACTCTAAATCAAACAGTAAGAATTCAACCTCACCTTCAGTTTGAATATCAAGCTTGTCTTCTTCGCGAATACCCACAGCATCACTGCCGCTTAACTTCTGACCATTCACCGTAATACCACCCTTGATTAATTGCAACCAATAGCCACGCTGTGGATTGAGCTCAATGGTTTGGTTTTTAGCATCAGGCAACTGCCAGCGCCATAATTTCATATCTTGATAGATTTTGAATGAGCCCTCATCCGCATTAGGCGATAAGATGAGCGTCGCACCTTCTTTATCGGCAAAGTGGCCTTGGTCATAGCGAGGCGTAACACCACCGACATTTGGCATAATCCAAATTTGGAATAAATGCAGTGTTTCTGTACTGCTTGGGTTCATCTCAGAGTGAGCAATACCAGTACCCGCACTCATAATTTGGAATTCACCCGCAGGGATTTCAGTAATATTACCCATGCTATCGCGGTGCGCTACACGGCCATTCTGTACATAGGTCAAGATTTCCATATCGCGGTGTGGGTGTGTCCCAAAGCCTTGGCTAGGGGCAATGTAGTCTTCATTAATCACACGTAAATGTGAGAAGTTCATATGGTGACGATCAAAATAATTGGCAAATGAAAAAGTATGGAAGCTTTTTAACCAACCGCCATGCTCGGCATAACCACGCTCATTCGCTTTACGTACTTGCATCATAATCGTATTTCCTTAAAAAGTTAATGGTGCTGTGAAGTATGCAAGCCCTTGATAAGGCATCACTTTAGGGCCTCAATTAAGGCATAAAGCACCGTATAAATAGTATTCTAAAGATTCCACAAAAGAAATAAATACCTATTCTATTGACTTATCATTAACCAAAAAGAAACAATAAGAAGGTAGCTGTGAACACTATATACCTACGAAGAAAGGAATTTCAAGGCGTAGAAAAGTGTTTTCCAAGCTTGAGAAAGTACCGCGTAGACGCACCTATCGGTTTTCCATATACAACATCACTCCTCAGTGTGACTGTTATGGCTCAGGCCCCTCAGACAGGTATACCCCAAACAATCAGCAACTGTGGATTAAAGACCTATTAATATCCGCTAGTGTGCGACAACCGCACAATACCATCGCCATCTCAAATTCAGTCTTAAGCAAATGCAGAATATGAGCCACACCTGAGGCACCACCCACCGCCAAACCATAGAGGTAAGGTCGTGCGATCATAATCGCATCGGCACCTAAGGCTAAGGCTTTCAGGATATCTGAACCACTACGAATACCACCATCGAAAAATACGGGTTTATCGGGCGTATACGCCTTTACGGCCTGGGCGACTTCACTTAAACAGTCCAGAGAAGACACCATGCCATCCAGCACTCGACCACCATGGTTGGAGACCATAATCCCCGCAGCCCCGCGTTTCAGTCCTTCTACGGCATCCTCTGGGTGGAGAATCCCTTTGAGAATCACGGGCAAGGATGTCGAGGCAATCACACGCTCTAATTCATCCCATCCTAACGCACTACGCACCATCGGACTATCAAACACTGTGCCCTGCGCAGCACGTAGATGCGTTACTGCCCCCTTCTCCGCTTCCATACCAAGCGCACGCTTAGAGGGCGAATGTGGCAAATCCTGCAGATTCACGGGCTTCGCAAAATCGGGGAGACTAAAGCCCATACGTTGCTCACGATAGCGCATCCCATTTACAGGCGCATCAACCGTAATTACTAAAGCCTGGTAACCCGTACGCTCGGCCTTTTTAATCAGCGCATCCGTATAAACAGGATCCTCTTGAATATAGAGTTGAAACCAAAGTGGGTTATTCCCTTGCTGAGCTTGTTCCACCAATAGTTGCATATCCACACTTGCTTGCGTGCTAATCACAGCACCACAC
>CAZIKJ010000041.1:0-2663 GCA_964539685.1 uncultured Pelistega sp. | reverse complement strand
CAGAATGACGACTACATGGAATTGCAGGCGTTGAAATCGGCGATTGCTGAGTTAGACCCTGATAGTATGAGTCCGCGCGATGCTTTAGATGCTTTGTATAAATTGCGTAATCAGTTTGGTGAGGCGTAGGCAATCTGGCGCTATTGTTTGCTTGCTGGTGATGAGCCTGTAAGGCATACAGTGCGCTGTGGCATATACACTCGGTAATGTGAATGAGCGAATAAGCTACGGGCAAAAGCGTAAGTAAATAAATTAGTACGTAGGCAAGATTTCAAGGACAGGATGTAATCATAATGAACAAGAGAGAAAATTTAACGCGTCCACTGGAGTTCTTAGGTGGACTTAATGCTGAAGATTTTATGCGTGAGTATTGGCAAAAGAAAGTCTTACTTGCACGCAATGCTCAGCAAGGCTTTCGTGTGCATATGTCGAATAATGATTGTCAGCATTACTCTCATCAAGAATGTGAGGATATCCTTGCGGCGTTGGAGCTTGAGTTAGATGATGTGCTTAAGCTCGCTGAGGATGAAGATGTAGAGTCACGCTTGGAATGGCTTGAAGATGAAGAATGGCAAGCGCAGGAAGGGCCTTTTGAACAAGACTTAACGGTGCACTTTGATGGGAGTGCCGCAGATTTATTTCAAGCTTCAACACTCTATGTACATGGTTTGAATTTACATCATGCCGGTGTGGCAACACTGGCACGACAGTTTCGCTTTATCCCCATGGCGCGATTTGAGGAAGTGGCGATTAGCTATGCGGCTGCAGGTGCTTATGTGGCGCCGAATTTGCAGCAGGCGGCTCAGGGTTTAAGTTCAACCTGCAATCAAGTCACGCATCGGCAGTCTGAGGGTTCGCAGTCAGGTGCTGTGCAGGCGAGCAAGTCTTCGCAGGCAAGTGCTGCACACACGAGCAAGTCTGCACAGGCCGCTCAGTCTTATACGTTCTTAGGCGCGGGAAGCAAGGACTTATTTATTCTTCAGCTGCAGGGTCAGCGAGCTTATCGGATTGGGCATGTGGCTTATGAGGTTAATGGGTTTGATGATCAGTGTAATGATCAAAGCAATGATCAAAGCCAGGGACCAAGGGATGATCAGAGTATAGGACGAGATGATGGCGCTATCGGAGCTGGTCTTGAAGCAAACATAGATAAGCATCTTGATGATAATCTTGAGACCATAGAAAAATCCTTCAATATTGAATCAGAATTTATGGTGCAGCCTGGTGACCTCGTCTATCTACCTGCTCATATTACCTATGATAGCGTCGCCTTAAGCGAGCATAATATGTGCATGGTATTTAGTTTTAGTAGCTTAGGACAAGCCGATCTAGCGCGCGGTTTACTCGAAGTCGCTTTAGACCAAGTCAGTGCACAAGCGGAAATTGATTCGGGTCTATATAGCAATCCCGCTATCCCTGGCATTGTACCTACAGAGCTACGTCAGAATCTGGTACGTAGTGATGCGGAGCAAATAGCTATCACGCAATCCGCGGCGATACCTGAGGCAATGCTACAAGCTGCGCTATCTGCGCTACAACAAGTGCAATTTAATAAAGTCCTTGCTGCGCGCTTTATCGGTGCTTACTTGACCGAGCCTGATGCATCGGCCGAATTCCCAATGCCTAAAGAAGAATTAGATTGGCCAGACTTCAGCCCTGACGGTAAGCTTATTTTAAACCTAAAGAGCCGTATGCTGTATTATGCCGATGAATTGTATATTAATGGTGAAACAATTGCGCAGACGCATGCGATATTACAAGACTTAGCCGATCAAGGACGAATTCGTATCCGTCACGCTTTAGCAGCACCCGAGGATATTCAGGACCTCTTATTACAGTGGATTGATGATGGTTGGATTTATTATCAGGGGTAGTAAGCTGCGCTTAATCAAGCATTTTTTGTGAGTACGCTATACATACCTCAATAAGTACGCTCTACAGTAAGTAGAACTTTTAACTGCTGAACTATGTCGCAGTGCGTAAACCCTGAACTCAGCAATTACCTAGGCGCTACTAAGTAGCATTATGCTGCGGTAAACTTGCCAATAACTCTTGATAAGTTCCTTGCATGTGCTCTTGTAATTTCTCATCGCTTGTGGCCATCAGTAATTTATGCACAAGATTGAGCATCTCCCCTAAGGGCATCGTAATACATACCTTGGGTTTACTACTCTTATCAGGCATATTTTCCACGAAATGAATTTTAGCCACATAGGGATTAAGCTGAATATATGAAGCGGAATCAACAAATATCGTCTGATACCCTTCCCCCATATCTACCTTCTCTACTTTATCCACCATATCCTCAACTACGGGCTCTTTCGGCTTTTTTACTTTCATTTCTCTCTCTTATCTTCTGAAGCTGCTCATCAAAAGGTTCTGCAACCATGGTTTGTTCACTTAAGGTTTTGCGTTGATACGCAAGCTCGGAGTAAGGAATAAACTTTACGGATAAAGCACAATTAAAAGCATGTGCCAATTTGCTTAAATAAATGATGGAGTATTTACCATAAGCTGGATTCTCTGAGCGAGCAATAGCAGACTGAGTGGTTCCAATACGCTCAGCCAATTGAGATTGCGATAAATTTCTACGCTTACGATTAATCTGTATTTGCGCAGCAATGTTCTGCTCTAAAAAGCCCTCAAGGTAGGCTTCACGGTAC
>CAZIKJ010000040.1:0-1664 GCA_964539685.1 uncultured Pelistega sp. | reverse complement strand
CGTGCTAATTGGCTCCCCAGTTTATTGTGGTAGACAATGTTCGCCAAGGTTTTTACGCGCTCTTCAAGAGGCAGTTTACGGTCTGTATTAAAGAAAAATTCCGCATCCGCCAAGCGAGGACGAACGACGCGTTCATTACCTTCGATAATATTATGTGGATCCGCAACCTGCATATTGCTGACAATCAGGAAGTGATTATCAAGCTTACCACTGCTCTTATCGAAAAGCGGGAAGTACTTCTGGTTAAGGCGCATGGTCAGAATTAAGCACTCAGGTGGTACGGCCAAGAACTTGGCTTCGAACTGACCGACATAAATCGTTGGGTGCTCAACTAAAGAAGTCACTTCTTCTAATAAATCACTGACTTCTTGCCCTTCACCAATGCTTAAGTTTAGAGCTTCAGCTTGCTCAGCCAACAGCGCTTGAATAGTTGCTAGACGCTCTTCATAAGAGGCAATCACCTTGCCTTCCTCGGATAATTGGTCGGTATAGCTTGTCGCGCTTTGTAACTGAATAGTGCGTGCCCCCATAAAGCGGTGACCACTGGTTATATTGCCCGCCTGCATGCCAAGCGCATTCACAGGGATAATCTCGGTGTCATGTAAAGCGACTAAACCGTGTACTGGGCGCACAAATTTAACCGATGTCTTACCATCAGCAAGTTGATAGCGCATTACTTTAGGAATAGGTAAGTTCTCAATCGCTTGGTCAAGCGCGGTCTGTAAATGGTTGCTGAGTTTCACCCCAGCGGCTTGGCCTTTTGCCACTAAGTAATCTTGTTTGCCATCAGATTCGCGGCTTAATTGCTCGACGCTCAAGTGTTCTAGACCCTTGCTGGCTAGTTTCTTAATGAGCGCTGGTGTGGCTTGGCCATTGGCATCAAGACCGACTTTAACGGGCATCAGCTTCTCAGCAAATTCTTGTTCTGGTGCTTGACTCAATACGCCTTCGATACACACGGCTAAGCGACGTGGCGTGGCATAGCTCTTAAAAGGGCTATCGGCAGCAACTAAGTGTACCTTAGCAAGGCTATCAAAAAGGCTTTGAGCAAACGAGGCACCTAGGCGGCGTAAGGCCTTAGGAGGGAGTTCTTCGGTAAATAGTTCGATTAATAAGGGTTTGGTAGACATAATTATTTGGCCTCCTGTTTCAACATAGGAAAGCCGAGTTGTTCACGAGAGTCGTAGTAGCATTGGGCCACGGCACGAGATAGATTACGGATGCGACCAATATAAGCGGCGCGCTCAGTGACACTGATGGCATTACGCGCATCTAATAAGTTAAAAATATGGGCAGCTTTCAATACTTGCTCATACGCAGGTAGGGCCAGTGGCGACTCAAGCTGCATTAGTTTCTGCGCTTGCGCCTCATGGTCACCGAAATGTCTAAAGAGCACCTCGGTATCCGCATATTCAAAGTTATACGTTGATTGCTCGACTTCGTTCTGGTGAAACACATCGCGGTAGTAGATCACGTCTCCATTCGGACGCACGGTCCAGACTAAATCGTAGACGCTTTCGACATTCTGTAAGTACATGGCAATACGTTCTAGACCATAGGTAATTTCACCTGTGGTGGCAGGACAATCTAGACCACCAACTTGTTGGAAGTAGGTAAATTGCGTCACTTCCATACCGTTCAGCCAGACTTCCCAGCCTAAACCC
>CAZIKJ010000039.1:0-2459 GCA_964539685.1 uncultured Pelistega sp. | reverse complement strand
CCACTTTATCTGGGCGTTACGCTGATCGCTGAAAGAATGATCATTAATTGGATTCTACGCACCTTGCCACAGCAGTTTGTGCGTTCACTCATACCTCATGTGCGGTGGCACGTCTTGTCTTTATGCTTGGCATTTAGCCTTGGTCTCACGCTAAGCGTAGTGTGGCCAAGTCCAGTGATGGCTAAAGCTGTCATCACTGAGCGTCCCGCTTTAAATCCCGAGGCGCTAGCGCAATTATGGGCCTTAGAATTGCCAAGCTATGACGGGCGGGTGATTGCACTTGCCAATCTCAAGGGCGAGAAACCCTTAGTACTAAATTTCTGGGCAACTTGGTGCGCCCCTTGCGTGCGTGAGATGCCGCTATTGGATGAGTTTGCCAAGCAGCATCCCGAGATACAATTTGTTGGTTTCACGATTGATAGCCTGAAGAATATGCAGAAATTCGAACAGCAAGTACAAGTGACTTATCCATTACTTGTCGCAGGCAGTCGATACTTACGCCTAATCAAGCAGTTAGGTAACCCTCGAGGTGGCTTGCCCTTCACTTTAGTGTTTGATGAAAAAGGCGAAGTGAAAAGTTTATTGCTCGGTGAAATTGAAAAAGAGCAGCTTATAAGTCTTATAGATGACCTTAAGTCTAATTAAAAAACCGTAAAAATTCCAGATTTTAATAGACAAAAGCGCCTTTTTAGCGTTAAATAGAGTTTTATTTGATTGCAACAATAAGTCAATGACAAGAAAATTGCTCATCATTAACGGACCAAACCTGAACTTATTGGGACAACGTGAGCCTGACATCTATGGCAAACTCACGCTGGCTGATATTGAGCAGAACCTTGCTAATAAGGCACAGGAGCTTGGTGCACAGTGCGATTTTTTCCAAAGTAATCATGAGGGAGAACTTGTCGAGCGTATCCATCAAGCGATGGGCCAGGTTGACTGGATTATCATTAACGCCGGTGCCTATACGCACACTAGCGTAGCCTTGCGTGACGCCTTGAGTGGCGTGAATATTCCCTTCATTGAAGTGCATATTTCGAATGTCCATCAACGTGAGAGCTTTCGTCATGTTTCTTATTTATCGGATAAAGCCGTTGCCGTTATTTGCGGCTTAGGTGCCTTTGGTTACGAGGCGGCTTTATTGTATGCAATCAATCATTAATAATTTGGGTTTTGTGTGACCTACGAAGTTGCACAAGCTTGTGTTTAAAACATTGTCCAATCGGAATGCCTTATGGATCTTAGAAAATTAAAAACATTAATTGACCTCGTTGCTGAGTCAGGCATTGCAGAGCTTGAAATCACTGAAGGTGATGGTAAAGTTCGCATTGTAAAATTCTCTGAACAAGCCCCTGTTGTTCAGCATATTGCTGCTCCAGCCCCGGTTTATGCCGCAGCGCCCGCTGCAGCTGCCGCACCTGCCGCCGCACCTGTTGCCGCAGCAGAACCCGTGATTTCAGGTCACGTTGTGAAAGCGCCAATGGTGGGCACTTTCTACCGTGCTCCTAACCCTAGCTCTCCTGCATTCGTTGAGGTAGGTGCCGCCGTGAAAGAGGGCGATTCACTTTGCATTATCGAAGCGATGAAACTCTTGAATGAAATTGAAGCCGATAAGACCGGTGTTATTAAAGAGATTCTTGTTGAGAATGGTGAGCCAGTTGAATATGGCCAGCCTTTATTCGTGATTGCCTAAAACAGCGAAGTCATAATTATGTTCGAAAAAATTCTTATTGCTAATAGGGGTGAAATCGCACTGCGGATTCAACGTGCTTGTCGTGAGATGGGTATTAAGACCGTGGTGGTTCACTCTGAAGCAGATAGCGATGCCAAATACGTACGACTCGCAGATGAGTCGGTATGTATTGGACCAGCCGCCCCCCAACATAGTTACTTACATATGCCCGCGATTATCGCTGCGGCTGAAGTAACTGATGCTGAAGCGATTCACCCAGGTTACGGCTTCTTAGCTGAGAACGCTGACTTCGCTGAACGCGTTGAGCGTAGTGGTTTTGTCTTTATCGGTCCACGTGCTGAAACCATTCACACTATGGGCGATAAGGTCAGTGCCAAGAAAGCGATGATTGAAGCGGGTGTACCCGTAGTGCCAGGCTCTGAGGGTGCATTACCTGATGATCCTGAAGAAATCTTGCTGACTGCTCAGAAAGTCGGTTTTCCAGTGATTATTAAAGCCGCGGGCGGTGGTGGTGGTCGCGGTATGCGCGTTGTACATACTGAGGCTGCGCTATTGACAGCTGTACAGATGACCAAAGCGGAAGCCAGTGTTGCCTTTGGTAATCCTGAAGTCTATATGGAGAAATACCTCGAGAATCCACGCCATATTGAAATTCAAGTATTGGGCGATGGCAATGGCGAGGCAATTTGGTTAGGTGAGCGTGATTGCTCGATGCAGCGTCGCCACCAGAAAGTGATTGAGGAAGCGCCAGCTCCAGGTATTCCAC